>CALIHL010000032.1 GCA_938022935.1 uncultured Saprospiraceae bacterium | reverse complement strand
GACGTATTCTAACTATACACCTATAGTTGTCATCGATTCTAATAGTTGCAGGCTTATTTTCTGGTCTTTATCTGATCATAACTTGTAGTGCCACTATCCAATGGACTCGTGATTCGACTTCTGATCCCTCAAGTAACCCAGTTAAAAAAGTAAGTGTGATTGTGATTGCTCGTAATGAAGAGCAATCTATCAAAGCATGTCTCGAGTCCATCACGGATAATGATTACGACAATCAAGATTATGAGATCATCTTGATGGATGATCACTCGGAAGACAAGACGATTGCCATCGCCGAGTCATTGGGTATTGCTAATCTTCGCGTTTTAAGATTGGCAGATTATAACTTAGAATCTTTTAGTAATTCATACAAGAAAGCAGGCCAATACTATGCAATCAAGGAGTCAAAGTATGGCGTGATTTTGCAGATGGACGCCGACTGTGTTTGCCCTGCTACTTGGATAGAAGACATGACCGCAGCTATGTCTCAGCATGAGATGGTAACTGGTCCGATCTTTATAAAAGGTGATGATAGCTTTTTGTCAAGATGGCAGACCTTTGAGATCATTGGAACTATGGTTATGACCTATGCTGGAATAAGATCTGAGTATTGGCAAAGTGCTAATGCCGCTAACATGATTTATAAAAAGAATATCTATCAAAGGTTTGCCGAAGAGATGGATAAAAATGTCGCTTCGGGAGATGATATTTTTCTAATTAATTGGGCGCATAAAAACGACTATACGATAGGATATAACAAATCAAAAAAGTCCATTGTTACTACAGAGGCAGAAGTTGGACTCTCTAATCTTTTCAGGCAAAGATTAAGATGGGCGACTAAGACGAAGAAGTATTCATTCCTTGGATTGAAAGCATTAATGGTTGGGTTTTTCTTGTTTCATTTACTTATACTGATTCTTGGGGTGAGCTCTGTAGCTTGGAGCTCCTTCTTTTTGATGCCTTTTATAATTCTCTTTTTGGCGAAGTGGATAGGGGATATTGTTCTCCTTGTCTCTTGTGCACCGTTTTTTAAAGAGCGATATTCTTTGATACTGTCACCCGCCTTTTCATTGGCTCATACATTTTATGTTGTTCTGATAGGAGTAAGTGGTGCTATTCTCAATGACTATAAGTGGAAAGGAAGGACGGTAAGGTAGTACTCACTATCGATTGCGTTCGTCTATCAGTCCAATGTCCTGAAGGATTTTCATCTGTGGTGCATACGTTCTCGCGATATTCTCTCTTGTAAATACTTCTTCTGTATCACCGTATGCCAGTAGGCGCTGGTTCAACAGGATGACCTTGTCAAAGTAGTCATCAGCTGTTGATAGATCATGATGTACAACCATTATGGTTTTTCCTTCAGCAGCAAGGTCTTTCATGATCTCTACAATCTTATGTTCGGTTGTCATATCTACCCCAACAAAAGGTTCGTCCATTAAAAAGATCTCTGCTTCTTGACAGATTGATCTTGCAATAAAAACCCGCTGCTGTTGGCCACCAGAAAGTGTTCCAATTTGTCGCTCTGCCAGATCGGATATACCAAGCTGTTCTAGTGACTCATCGGTGATACGACGATCGTTTTTATCTAGACGTTGTAGTAACTTTTTGTGTGGATATCTACCCATAGTCACCACGTCTCTGACGGTAGCTGGGAAGTCCCAGTCTACATCATCTTTTTGAGGGACATAAGCGATACTTTTTAATACTTCTGATATTTCCTGATTTTTGATTTTGATATCTCCAGAGTTAGGCTCTATCAAGCCTAATATGGACTTGAAAAGAGTAGACTTGCCAGCTCCATTGGGTCCGATCAATCCATAAGTGTAACCGCTTTCTACTTTCAAAAATATATTAGAAAGCACACGCTTTCGGTCATAAGAAACCGAAAGACCTTTTATATCAATAATCAGTTCATTCATATCTATCGATTAGATAAGTATATCGCTAATCCAAGCCCAAGAAGTAGTACGACGCCAAGCCCTATAATGAAACTATAATTAGTCGTGTTTTTATTTAATGAGTCATCGATCTCAACTGTTTGCTTTAAGGCAGCAGCTATGGTCTTAGTATTGTATCTTAACATATCGACGTAGGTGCTAGCTGGACTATCTTTGTCTCCAAGAGAATCAGCATAAAGTTTACCACCGATTGATATCTTATTGTCTTGTGCAAGTTGTTGCATCATCTTTGGGTTAATCGTGCTTTCTATAAAGATTGCAGGTACTCCTTGTTCTCTGATTACTTTATTGACTCTTCTGATATCAGCAGTCTGTGCTTGTGCTTCTGTAGATATACCCATGATTGCTTCTAATCTGATACCATATCTCTTCCCATAGTATTGGAAGGCGTCATGAGATGTAATTAGAATCCTTTGGCGTTCAGGGATAGACTTAATTGTCATTTCGATTTCCTTGTCCAATGATATCAACTCAGCTTTATAGTTTGTTAATCTCTCTTCATAAGTTGCCGCGTTTTCTGGATCTAATTTGATCATGGCCTGTGCTATATTATGAGCATAAACCAAAGCGTTGCTCACGTCCATCCATGCATGTGGATCTGCAGAGTTTTTATAAGTTTGACTAGTTAATGGTTGGACGCCATTTGTAACGGTTACAATTGAAGCCGATGTTCCAGAGTTTTCGATAAGCTCAGTGATCCATCCTTCAAATGTCAATCCATTTATAAGGACAAGGTCTGCACTTGCAACCATTCGAGCGTTTGATGGAGTAGGCTCATGAAGGTGGGGATCACCACCTATTGGCACGATCATCTCAACATCATGAAGTGGCCCGATGATCTCCTGAGCCATATCAGATATCATTGATGCGGACGCGACAATCTTCAACTTCTCTTGTGCAGATAAAATATTCAGAGTTAAAGAGAATATAATAATGAGGTACTTAATCATGTTTACGATTTGCGGATCAATAGATTTTTAGCAACCATATCTGTAAGCACAACATCAGCACCTTCCGAGACGGATACTTTTAGGGATTTGTCAAAGTCTGATCTTTCTTTGATTAAGATCGAAGACCCAAGGGCTATGTTTAGTTTATTCAGATGACTCAAGAAAGAAGTCTCATGATTCTTTACGCCTACCAAGATTCCTGATTCAGCGATATTCAATTGTGAGAGTATCATTTGCTCACGAAGCATAAATTTGCCATCGGCACTCGGTATTGGATCTCCATGCGGATCGTATTTGGGGAAACCTAAGTACTCGTCTAACTTGGTAATCAACTCATCTGAATTAATATGCTCCAACTCTTCTGCTATCTCATGAACTTCCTCCCACGAAAAGCCGAGCTTTTGAACTAAGAATGTTTCCCACAAGCGATGCTTCCTAATGACCGACGTTGCAGTCTTGCTCCCAGTAGGACTCAGTCGAGCTCCCTTATAGCGCTCATAAATGATCAACTCCTTATTGGCCAACTTCTTCATCATATCTGTTACGGAAGCGGCTGAAGTGTTCATGTATGCCGCGATAGTGTTGGTGTTAACAGCGGATTTTGTCTTCTCATTAGCCTTGTAAATCGCTTTCAGATAGTTCTCCTCAGTATGTGTGAGCCGTTGTGTCATACTACAAATGTAAATATTTTTAGTCTTGTCTAAAAATATATTTATAACAATATAAATAACCGAGTTTGACTTGCTACTTGTGCCGAAGAGCTGTTTTGGACGCGACTTTCGTCAAATGAGCAAATAATAAGCGAAATCAGCGGAAAGGTCTATTGTCAAACTGTCGTCGTAATTGTAAATAAGCCTTACATTTGCCGATCTTATTTTTATATATAAGAATTTCAAATACGAAAATTTAAATCTATAACTTAATGGGTCAGAATATCATCTACATTATACCAGCTTTTGGAGTGCTTGCACTGCTATTCACAGCATGGAAGTCAGCTTGGGTATCAAGTCAAGAAGTCGGAACAGAAAGAATGGGTCGCATCGCAGGCAATATAGCCGATGGAGCTATGTCATTCTTAAAGGCAGAGTATAAAGTCTTATCCATCTTCGTTGCTGCTGTAGCAGTACTTATGGCACTAAGTGGTAACAGCGAAGGATCGTCTCCACTTGTTGCACTTTCATTTATCCTGGGTGCTTTATGTTCAGCAGGAGCAGGCTTCATCGGTATGAAGGTTGCCACTAAAGCGAATGTGCGTACAACTAACGCAGCAAGAACTGGCCTCGGCAAAGCACTTGAAGTTGCATTCGCTGGAGGAGCAGTAATGGGACTTGGAGTTGTTGGCTTGGGTGTATTAGGATTAGGTCTTTTATTCTTGTTGTACGCTAACATGTTTGGTACAGGGGACCAAGATGCCGTGATCAAAGTAATCACTGTTTTAACAGGCTTCTCATTTGGTGCATCGTCTATCGCTCTTTTTGCAAGAGTAGGCGGAGGTATCTATACTAAAGCAGCCGATGTTGGAGCTGACCTTGTAGGTAAAGTGGAAGCAGGTATCCCTGAGGATCACCCATTGAATCCTGCAACTATCGCAGATAACGTTGGTGACAACGTAGGAGATGTGGCTGGTATGGGAGCCGACCTTTTCGAGTCATATGTAGGATCAATCATCGGTACGATGGTGATTGGAGCAACATTTATAGGTGTTGTGGGATTTGACGGCGGCAATGCATATGGCGGTATGAATGCAGTATTGCTCCCTTTGATGTTGGCTTGTCTGGGTATTGTAACTTCTATCATCGGTACTTTCTTCGTTAGAGTAAAAGAAGGTGGTAACCCACAGACAGCATTGAACACTGGAGAATATCTTGCATTTGCTTTGATGCTTGTTGGTACTTGGTTTATAGTGCAACAAGTACTTCCTGAGACTTGGTCATTAGGTGGAGTTGATTACACTGCGAATGGTGTATTCTTTGCAGTCCTTTTTGGACTGGGTGCTGGATTGTTGATTGGTATCATCACAGAGTTCTACACAGGTACTGGTACAAAGCCAGTTATGTCTATAGTTGAGCAGTCTTTGACTGGTTCAGCAACTAACATTATCGCAGGTCTTGGTGTAGGTATGATGTCGACAGCACTTCCTATCATCGTACTGGCAGCCGCAATCATAGGTGCGAGTCACTTTGCTGGTCTATATGGTATCGCTATTGCAGCAGTCGGTATGCTTTCTAACACAGGTATCCAGTTGGCTGTAGATGCATATGGTCCGATAGCAGATAACGCAGGAGGTATAGCAGAGATGGCTGAGCTTCCTAAAGAAGTAAGACAACGTACTGACAAGTTAGATGCAGTAGGAAATACTACAGCAGCGATTGGTAAAGGATTTGCGATTGGTTCTGCTGCACTTACAGCATTAGCATTATTCGCTGCTTTTATCACAGCTTACAATGTTGCTCACCCAGGTGATCAATTGACTGGTATAGATATTACTAATGCCAGAACAATGGCAGCTCTATTTGTTGGAGGCATGCTTCCATTCTTGTTCTCAGCGCTATCAATGAATGCTGTAGGTCGTGCAGCAATGGATATGATCACAGAGGTAAGAAGACAGTTCAAGGACATACCTGAGCTTAAGGCTGCACTTGCAGTGATGAAGAGCAACGACGGTAAAGAGATGAAGGATTGGAGCCAAGCTGATCGTGATACTTTTGAGGCTGCAGATGGAAAAGCAGAATACAGCAAGTGTGTAGATATATCAACAAAGGCTTCTATTCGTGAGATGATTCTTCCGGGATTAATCGCAGTAATTACTCCAGTTATATTTGGTTTCTTAGGAGGAGCTGAGATGTTAGGTGGGTTACTTGCAGGAGTTACAGTTTGTGGTGTTCTTATGGCCATCTTTCAGTCTAATGCTGGTGGTGCTTGGGATAACGCGAAGAAGATGTTTGAAGAAGGTGTAAAAATCAAAGGAAAGATGTACTACAAAGGTTCTGACCCTCACAAAGCAACGGTAGTTGGAGATACAGTAGGTGATCCATTTAAAGATACTTCTGGTCCATCATTGAATATCTTATTGAAGTTAATGACAGTAGTAGCGCTTGTTATAGCGCCGTTCATATAAGCTGATTTGTTAGCCAGCTCGACTTGAAAAAGTAGTGAGTCTGACATAAAAAGTTATACATAAGTTAATTAGAAGTGCCCATGAGATACCTCATGGGCACTTTGGCATTAAAGATGTATATTAACTTATGTATTACCGTTAAAGAACAAATTTAGTGTGAACATGATTAAAGTCCTCTCCCTTCTTTTCATAGGATGCCTTAGTTATTCGCTTGGCTCATATGTAGATCCGACAGATCCTGATAAAGAGAAAGTGATACAAGATGCAGTAATGGGTATCTTGGATCAATATCATTACGATCCAGAGAATATCGATGATGAGTTTTCTAAAGAGGCGTACGATTACTTCCTTAATTATGTAGACAGTAGGAAGAGATACTTCACCCAAGAAGACTTAGCACAATTAGAACAATACAAGACTTTGATTGATGATCAATTCAATGAAGGGTCATTTGAGTTTTTTAATATTGCTACAGAACTACTTGATACAAGAGTAGATGGTGTAGAGGCTATCTATAAGGATATCTTGAGTAAACCATTTGATTTTACAGTAGCAGAGAGTTTTGAGTTTGATCCAGACAAAAAGGGTTGGGCTAACAACAAGACTGGTCAATTAGAAAGATGGAGAAAGCAATTGAAGTACGACGTGCTATCACAATTGACCTCTCTCATCGAAAAGCAAGAGAAAGCACAAAAGAGACTTGCAGAAGGCCCATCAGAAGAAGATGCAGAAGAAACGGAAGAGACGCGCAAAGCAAAAGAAGAAGCTTTACAAAGAGATAAAGATTTAGCTGCTAAATCACAAGTGCAGTTAGAGATAGACGCTAGAGCTAAAGTGCTTGAAGACTATGATAAGTGGTACAAGAGTTTTCAGAGAGTAAGAAGGTCTGATCGCTTTGAGTCTTATCTCAATACATTCGCGCATATGTTCGATCCCCATTCGGATTATTTTAATCCTAAAGAGAAGCAGGATTTTGATATCAATATGGGTGGTAAATTAGAAGGCATTGGCGCTAGATTGAGAACAGAAGGGGATCTTACTAAGATCGTTTCTATCGTTCCAGGTGGCCCAGTTTGGAAAAACAAGCAAATAGAAGTCAATGACTTTATACTTAAGGTCAGACAAAAGGAAGATGAAAAGTCGCAAGATATATTCGGTATGCGTATCGATGATGTTGTGAGCCAGATCAGAGGAAAAAAAGGAACTAACGTTGTACTTACCATACAAAAGAAAGATGGATCTATCATCGACGTAGATATAGAAAGAGATGTGATCAATATATTAGAAAGCTTTGCAAAGTCTGCAATTATAGACTTGGGCGGAGTGATCAACAATATCGGATACATTGACCTGCCTAAGTTTTATAGTTCTTTTGACGGACCTGATGGTACGAGCTGTGCTGCAGACGTGGCTAAGGAGATCAAAAAGCTCAAGGCAAATAACGTTAACGGAATCATCTTGGACCTTCGTAACAACGGCGGCGGATCTTTAAAAGATGTGGTTGATATGAGTGGACTTTTTATAGAAGATGGCCCGATCGTACAAGTGAAACCAAGAGAACGTAAGCCATATATCTACAAAGACGAAGATACAGATGTACAGTATGATGGTCCTCTGATTGTGATGATCAATTCATTTAGCGCTTCGGCTTCTGAGATATTAGCGGCAGCAATGCAAGATTATGATCGTGCGATTATAGTTGGTAGCCAGTCCTTTGGTAAAGGAACAGTACAGCGTTTTATTGACCTGGATCGTGCAGTAAAAGGTAACGACGAATTCAAACCGCTTGGTCAGCTCAAGTTGACGATGCAGAAGTTTTATAGAGTCGATGGAGGATCAACTCAGCTCAAAGGGGTAAGTCCTGACATCGAGTTTCCAGATAGGTTTAGACGCATAGATGTTGGTGAACGCGAATATCCTAATGCCATGGAATGGTCTCAATTGTCTCCATTGGAGTATGAGCAGGATGTATTCAAGATTCCTAATCGTGAGACGCTTAGGATGAGAAGCGAACAACGTCAAGCTACAAGCGAAGAGTTTTCATTACTATCTGAGCAAGGAGAATGGTACAAAGCGAGTAAGGATAAGACGTCTTACTCACTAAGGTTGGATGAACATCAAGCATATCTAGCACAAAAGAAAGAGCAGTCTAACAAGTATAAAGACATCTTAGGAGATGCGATAGAGACACTTCATATCAAGAATCTTCCTGAAGATCTTGAAGGGATAAGCTTTGATGAAAAAACAGAAGCAACTAATCAAGATTGGTTAAAGGCACTTAACAAAGATATCTACCTGGAAGAGTCAATGACTATCATGAGAGATATTATCCAAGATGTCAACTACATCGCTTCACCAGTGAAGCCATAGTAGTCAAGAAATATAATTATAGAAAAAGGTCCAATGTATCCCACATTGGACTTTTTTATTTTCAAGGGAATTACATTTGCGGTTATGGAGTATCTGTCATTAGAACAAGTGTCGAAGAGTTATGGAGAGAAGGTTCTTTTTGATAAGATCAACATGACGATTAGTCAAGGCGATAAAATCGCCTTGATAGCTCGTAATGGAAGTGGGAAGTCCACACTACTTAGAGTGATCGCAGGCTTAGAGAGCCCCGAAGGCGAGAATGCAAGGATTCTGCTAAACAAGAATATCAAGACAGCTTTCTTAAATCAAGATCCTCACTTTGAGGCCTCGGCTACTGTCGAAGAAGTCATCTTTGATTCTGATGTACCTATGCTCAGGGCACTTCGCGATTATAATAAAGCTTTAGAATCTGGAGATGCTGAAAGGATAGAAAAGGCCATGGCAATCATGGACGACCAAAAGGCATGGGACGCAGAATCGAAAGGAAAAGAGATCCTGTACAGACTGCACCTGACGGATATGGACCAATCAGTTGGCACCATGTCTGGAGGTCAAAAGAAGAGATTGGCATTGGCGAGACTGATTCTATCTGAGCCTGACTTTATCATATTAGATGAGCCAACCAATCATCTTGATATTGAGATGATCGAGTGGCTAGAAAAGTTCCTTTCTTCTAATCAACTTACGCTTTTGATGGTAACGCACGATCGTTACTTTTTAGAAAGAGTATGTACTGAGATTATAGAGTTGGATAAGGGATTGTTATTTCCCTTTAAGGGAAACTACTCAGACTACCTTGAAAAGAAAGCACTGCGTACGCAGCAAGACAATGTGTCTTTGGATAAGGCGAAAAAACTACTCCTCAAAGAATTAGATTGGATAAGGCGTCAGCCCAAGGCTAGAGGGACAAAAGCTAAGTCGAGGGTCGGTGATTTTCATAAACTTAATGATAAGATCAGTAGTATCCAGTATGATGAAGTCTTCGAGATAGAAGTAGACTCTGCAAGACTTGGGAAGAAGATATTAGAATTTACAGATGTCCATAAGTCCTTCGGTGACAAAGTGATATTAGAAGAGTTTTGGTATAAGTTTCAAAAAGGAGAGCGGGTCGGTATCAGTGGACCTAATGGAACAGGAAAAACCACTTTTGTAAATCTCTTAGTTGGAAACATTAGACCGGACAAAGGAAAGCGAATAGAGGGGGAGACCGTTCAGTTTGGATACTATACACAAGAGGGTCTTTCTGTTGATACAGATAAGAGAGTCATAGATGTTATCAGAGATATAGCAGAGTACATTCCTTTGAAGAAAGGACTGAAGATGAGTGCTGCGGCTTTGCTTGAAAACTTTATGTTCTCTCGCGAGCACCAACAAGTCTATGTATCACAGCTAAGTGGTGGTGAGAGAAAGCGCTTGCATCTACTCACTGTCCTGATGGGCAATCCTAACTTTCTAATTTTAGATGAGCCAACCAATGATCTTGATGTACTGACGCTCAATGTGTTGGAGAGTTACTTGATGCAGTTCAAAGGATGTCTTGTGATCATCAGTCACGACAGATACTTTATGGATAAGCTTGTCGACCACATGTTTATATTTAAAGGCGAAGGCAAGGTTCAGGATTTTCTTGGTAACTATAGTCAGTGGAAGACAAAGTCACTACAAGAGAAGTACAGCGCTTCAAGTGCAAAGTCGACTAATAAAGAGGTCGCCAAAGAAGAAATTAAAGATAAAAGAAAGCTAAGCTATCACGAGAAAAAAGAGATGCAGGATATTGAAACTAAAATTGAAAAGCTCAATAAACGTAAATTAGAAATAGAGCAGCTCTTTCTTGACGGTATTCAAGACAATGTAAAAATCAACGAACTCTCTAAAGAGTTGGGCGATATCAAAACTGAAACAGACACCATCGAGATGAGATGGCTTGAGCTGTCAGAACTGTTATAGGGACTTTAGTTTTCTTTCAAGGTGCTGCTCATAGTTGGCAGAATATCCGACCATCACAGAGATGATCTTACCATTGCCATCCACTAACCAAGAGTGTGGGATACTATTGAGATTAAGGTCAGCCATGAGTTTTTGATCTGCATCATGCATGAAGGTATAATCCCAACCATTTGTTTCTGCCATCTTTCTTGCCCTATTGACCATAGCAGGTACATCTACTGAGACGGTTACGATCTCTAAGCCGTATTTTTCTTCCCACTCATCTGCCACATTCTTCAACCCGTTCAGCTCCATACGGCATGGTCCACACCAAGTAGCCCACAAGCTTATGATTTTTGGAGTGCCAGACTTTACGTATTCGTGTAGTGCTACAGATTCTCCTTTTTCATTCATAACAGTTGCTTCAGGAAAGGATTCTTGAGCTGTTATGAGCGAACTAATCAAAAGGGTAAGCAGTAGGATAGCGTATCTGAGATAAGTCATGGCGTAGTTTTTAGGTTCTTATTATTGGTTATAGTATCGTGATGATACAAGCCAATAACGCCTCTGCTTTCGAAAAAATTCTATCAAAATCGACTTTTTGAGTCCTACCTAGCAGAAACCATTGAGGGTAAACCTTCATTAGCTCTTTTATCTTGAGCGTCTTCGCTTAAGACATAATTCGACCATTGTTTTACTTTTCAATACAGATGCATCTCCTTTTCTCCAACATTCAGCTCTAAAGGCAGATTGTTTTGTTGGGGAGGTAAAGGACAGGTCGCATGAGGTGTAAACACACATGGAGGATTAAATAGTTTGTTAAAATCAAGTATCACTTGACCGTCCTCATCGGCCCTCTTTGGGTAAAGATATCTTCCTCCACCATATGTAGTTATGCCTGAAGTCTGATCAGATATCATGATAAAGTAAGTCTCCTCATCATTGTCAAGCGCCGCCAACGTATGTTCTTGCCCAGCCAAGTTGAATGTTAAATAAGCTGCGACTGGACTGCTAATCTCCTGGTCAAGTATGTTCTTATAGGTTATGGTGTCATAAAGCTGAGGCTGGTCGATCATCACCTTGGCTACAACTCGATAATCTTCATCAATAGGGAAGTAGGGTATGCTTTGGAGTGCTTGCCGTGTTGGGCTGAGCGTATCCTTAACTCTCAGATAATATCGATCACCTCGCTCGAGTATATACCATTGTAAACTACCAAAGGTGCTCAAAGTGGGACCATCCGGATGAAGATCTGTATTTAAGGAGGCTTCATGCTTCAAGACGCCATCGACATAGACGTCTTTGTTTTTAAAGGCCTTCTGGATCAAGGAAGTATCCGTCTTTTCGATATGGCCAAAACTTGATGGGGCATTGGGTATCATGAAGTCGTTGGTATCGGAAGCTCCAAAGTAGCTCAGTGTATTTCTAATCCAGAATAATCCGACTACAGAAGGCCACCCATAAGGATCCTTTAGCTCTGCCAATCGATCAGCCCTCCACTCCTCGATCTCTTTTTCGTGAGGAGATTGACACGCACAGAGTAAAAACAACATACTTATGACTAGTACACGCATGACTTTGGATGAATTATTGCATTAAATAATTGATACAAAACTTAAGTTGCCACCTAAGTATATACATACCAGCATTGATGGCAGAGCGCTAAAATTAAGCAATCTGGAGAAAGTCCTATATCCTAGTATAGGTATAACCAAGGCACAAGTCATCCAATACTACCTCGATGTAGCTCCCATGTTGCTGAGATATATCAAGGATCGGCCGTTGACAGTGATTAGATACCCAGACGGAGTAGATGGTAAAAGCTTCTACTCTAAGGATAAGCCTAAGTGGACACCAGACTGGATACCGGGACTTAAGATCCAGCATGAGGAGAAGACGATTGACTATCTGATTCCTATAGACAAGGCTTCTATAGTTTGGCTTGCCAACCTTGCATGTCTTGAGTTGCATCCTACTCAGTTCCTTCGGCACAACGATATGAAGCCAGACTTCTTTGTTGTTGATTTGGACCCCGATGAAGATTTAGGTTTTGAGAAAGTAAAAGAAGCAGCTTGGCAGATCCGTGACTTCTTAACCCGATACGACTATACAGTTTTCTTGAAGACTTCTGGAGGGAAAGGATTGCACCTATATATTCCGATTATTGCAGATGCGACTTTTGAAGAGATGATTGACGCTCTCAAGTCGATTATCAAGATATTCATCGCTCAGAACAAAACCCTCTACACGCTCAATGTCAGTAAAGCGCAGAGAAAAGGAAAAATCCTAATCGATATATATCGCAATTATCTTTCTAATACTACAGTGGCACCTTTCAGCCTCAGAGGAAAGAAGGGAGCTCCAGTATCATTGCCAATACTTTGGGAACATTTAGAAGCTTTAGAAAAGTCAAGTCAGTATAATATAACTAATTATAAAGAGTATCTCGATAAGTACGATGATGTCTGGGCATCATGGCGTGATCATGAGACCACTTTGCATAATCGCAGACAGATACATTCTGTAGATGCATCGCTTGACGATCGACTTAAAGATTATGTAGACAAGCGTGACTTTAAGAAGACGGCAGAGCCTCAAGCTCAAGTATCAAGTAATTATAAAGATCAGTACGTTATACAATTACACGATGCTTCTAATCTTCACTATGATTTACGATTAGAAGATAAGGGAGTGTTGCTCTCATGGGCGATACCTAAAGGATTGCCATTTGTGGCAGGCCAGAAGAGATTGGCTATAAGAACAGAAGATCATCCAATCAAGTATATCAATTTTGAAGGAGTGATACCTAAAGGTGCTTATGGCGCTGGCGAGATGTGGGTGCTTCATGGCGGCAAGATACTGTGGAAGAAAAAGTCTGATACTTCTTATCACTTTACGCTCAAAGGACCTAAAGGAGAGCGAGATTATAAACTTTTTAAGACGGGTAGGGATGATCAGTGGCTTGTGGAGTGCGAGGACGATTACACTTTCGTAAATGCTGCCAATAGAGCTGTGCCCATGTTGGCTTCAGCATCCAGAACTATCCCCAAGTCTTCCAAGTATGCTTTTGAAGTAAAGTGGGATGGAATAAGAGTGTTGATCTATTATGAGAATGATAAGGTAAAAATAATTAGTAGAGGAGGAAGGGACATATCTGAGCAGTTCCCAGAATTACAAATACCAGATGTTTGCAGAGCTGAGCATGCTGTACTCGATGCTGAGATTGTTGTGTTAGACGATAAGGGCAGACCATTATTTCATGATGTGATCAGCCGGATGCATAAGAAAGGGGCTAATTCTATCAACCGATTAATGTCAGCCAAACCAGTGACTTGCTACGTTTTTGATTTGCTTTCTTTGGATGGATATGATATCATGCATGAACCACTCAAGAGAAGAAGGGCTTGGTTGAAAACCATTCTGAGGTCAGGTATCAATTATCGTATGAGTGAGTCGTTCAAAGATGGAGATCAGTTGTTTAAAGCCATTGAGCTGCAAGGGATGGAAGGAGTGATGGCCAAAGATCAAACAGGAAGATATCTACAGGATCAAAGGAGTGATAATTGGATAAAAATAAAGTGTCGTAAATTAGAACAATGTACTATCATCGGATATACCGAAGGGCAAGGAGATAGAGCAGGTCTGATGGGCGCTATGCACTTAGTAGTGTGGGAAGAGGGTCGAATGGTCTACAAAGGTAAAGTTGGGACAGGCTACGATCATGCAAAACTAAAGATGCTTTATGAATTATTATCTTCTATGGAAGTTGTGAAAAAACCGATAGACGATAAGATAGAAGAAGAGCACAAAACAATTTGGATAAAACCTGAGCTGAGCTGCGAAATTGAATATGCCACACTTAGCTCAAATGGAACATATAGAGAACCCGTTTTTATAAAACTAAATGAAGAATTATGAGGTCAATTTGGAAAGGTCATATTAGATTTTCTCTAGTGACAATCCCTATTCAGATTTTCAATGCAGTCAACAGAGCAAGCACAATTTCTTTTAATCAACTCCATAAAGAAGACATGGGTCGAGTGTCATATAAGAAAGTGTGTAGGACATGTAATGAAGAGTTAGGGATGAAGGATATTGTAAAAGGTTATGAGTATATCGATGACCAGTACGTAGTTCTTGAAAAACAAGAACTTGATGGAATCAAATTGAAAAGTACAAGAGCTATAGATATTGAAGCATTTGTAGATCTAAATGAGGTGCATCCAAGTCGATTTGAGGCAGTATACTTTGTTGGTCCTAATGGTGACGTAGCTAAAAAAACATACGGACTATTCTGTGAAGTACTCAAGAAGTCTGGTAAAGCAGGAGTAGGCAGAATCATACTAAGAGATAAAGAAGATGTTGTCTTGCTCAAGGCTGAAGATAACGGGATGATTATGTATAAGCTTAGATTTCCAGATGAAGTAAGATCTATAAAAGATGTCCCTGACACAGATGGTATCGAAGTGGATCAAAAGCAATTAGCGCTTGCTGAGACCTTAGTGGACTCTTTGGTGATGAGCTTCGATGAAGTTGACTTCCAAGATCGTTATAAAGATGCGCTCATGGATTTGGTCAATGAAAAGATAGATGGTAAGGACGTTGTTAGTATCAGTGATGAAAAAGAAGATCGACCAGTCATTGATATCATGGATGCACTGAAAGCAAGTATCGAGCAAGCTAAAAATATAAAGAAGGGCGCGTAGATGTTTGACATCCTCTCTTGGAATATAAGGCAAGGCGGAGGCTCCAGGCTGACTAAGATTGTAAAATCTATAGAAGACCTAAAGCCCGAGGTAGTTGCACTCAGTGAGTTTCGCAATAACAAATCTGGTATCCAATTAAGAACGTCTTTGTTGAGATTGGGATATCGATACCAAGTGGTATCCCATGCAGAGCGAGATGTCAACTCTGCTATACTTGCAAGCAGATATCCATGTTCACAATCTATATTTCCAAAGTGTGATGAAAACTATGATCATAGCATAGTTTGTGGCCGTTTGCCTGTTTTTGATATTTACTCAGTTTACTTCCCTCATAAAAAGAAGCACAAGCTTTTTGAGTTTCTAATCGAAGATGAGCTTAAACCAGATCGCCCAGCGATCATTGTTGGGGATTATAATACAGGCAAAAACCACATCGATCAAGTGGGTAATTCTTTTTGGTATACTGACCAACTTATAGATCTGGAGAAGTTAGGCTATGTAGATGCTTTTAGGCATGTTCATGGAGATGTTAAAGAGTACTCTTGGTTTAGCCATCAAGGCAATGGTTATAGATATGACCACTCTTATGTAAGTGAAGCATTATTGCCTTTTATTGCTGATTGTAAGTATTTGCACGAATGGAGAGAAGCGGGCCTCTCTGATCATTCTCCGATGGTATTAACTTTAAAAGTATAACAATGAGTGATTATAAAGTAGGACAAGTAGTTAGAGATGATCAGATCAATGAGATCTTGTCTCTACAATCTTTAAATCATAAGTCCTCGCTCTCATTAGAAGAAGTTGCAAAAGAAGGGTTCGTTACTTGTAAACATGATTTCTCATTGTTGAGTAAGATGAATCAACCAAGGCCTCATGTTATCGCAACCCATAATGATGAGGTCGTTGGATATTGCTTGGTGATGTCAGCAGAGCATCGTGACGAGTTAGAAGTACTTAAGTCGATGTTTCAGATGATCGAAAAGCAAACTATGTACAATCGACCTATTGTATCTGAGGACTACATAGTCATGGGCCAAGTGTGTATCGATAAACAGCACAGAAAGAAAGGTCTGTTTAAAAAGATGTACAATCATTTTAGAAATCAACTCTCACCATATTATAATTACTGCATGACAGAAGTAGCAACTTCTAACGTCCGGTCTCTACAAGCCCATAAGGCTGTCGGTTTTAAAAATCTACTGAGCTATAAAGCTGATGATGGTAATGACTGGGAGCTGATCATCTGGGATTGGTCGGCTTAGTTGCTACTTTAAGAACCACTTCCAATCCTTCATTCTGAAGCTCGATAGGGCCCAGATAGGGATAATCATCAACGTAAGGAACTCATGTGTTCGAAAAGCATTGCTAAATAGATTAGAGAGAGAAACCCATGTAGAGCTAATAGGCTTTAAAGTATCCATGTTAGCATCAAACATTGAAGTATATTTCATAGATAGTAATACCAAAATGAGGAAACCCCCAATCGCAAAAGACAGCAACTTGCGTTTCCATGTGATAGGTGAAGCTATAATCAATGAGATCAACATGATGAATGGACCAAAAGCGGTGATCTTCGCATTTTGATTAGATATCACATGTGGATTGACTGCTCGTTTATTAGCTGCATACTTATATTCTTCAGCTGAATAAATATAAATAGAATAATCATAGTCTTCTGATGGTCCTTGGTAATTTTTAAAATCTGTTCTTACAGTTGGGTGAAACATGTTAAGCGTCATTTGCTGAAAAGCATTGTAGACAGGTACAGCAACACTACGTGCGCTTTTAACATATGACAAAGAGGAAAAACCAAGATAGCAAATTAAAAAGATCAGTAAGAACTTGAAGATGTTGGGCATGTTCTTCATGATGCTTAGGATGTAGTTGGATTGGTAATATTAGAAGCCCATCTCATCCAATAGATCCATATCCCAACTGTAAATACAATGAAGATAGCTTGCCAAAAATCAACATGCATAAATTCAAAAAGAGAAGGAACGTGGATGCCAGTTAGAAAGAGTGTTACTATTCTAATAATATTCAAAATGAAGATCGCCAATAGTCCAAAGAGTATTCCCTTCCATCTTGTTTTCCATGCAATTGGAAATATCGCAACAGATACTGCGTACAAAATGGCTGGAGCAATGGCATCACATCCTTCTTCTATACTTACCGAAAAAGCATTTGACGAAAGTAACTCTCCTGTAGCTGTGACACCGTAACCTAGGATGTTGAGAAGAAATGCAGATACGCTCGAATATACACTTAGGATGGGTGCTCTAAAAGAACTAAACCAAGCCATGTTAGTGATTAGGTAAAAGCCCAAACAGATTAACAAAAAACTACCAGCGAACATTAATACTGGTTTTCTTTCACTCCATTCGCTTGTTTCTATATTCTTGGTGGCTTTAGTATTTTTCTTTAAGCCCTTCTTTTTTTTAGCCATGCGATAACTATGATAATTAATGATACATCTGTGACTGATCCAGTTGGCATAACTCAACATATAAGTCAGCTACTTTATTAGTAGTGTCATTTAAAAACTGTGCTCCTTTTTCTGCAGTCGATTTAGAAGGATCTCCGATACCAGTATCTGCACTAACAAGTGACCATCTTCTCTCTGCCCATGCCCATCCTTCTTTGATACCTGATACAACAGTAGACTTTGCACTTCCAGGACCCGCAGATGCAAGGTCTATCCAATCAGGATATAGGTGCATCATAACTGATGTCTCCATCTCATCCGCGTGATCTCCTTTTTCTTCAAAGTACTGATACTTGTCTACTGACTTAAACCAATCACAAAATGATAAAAACATCTGCGGAGCTTGTGCACCAAGCTCTCTTAATAGTGGCTTGAAGTTGTTGCCGCCATGACTATTGAGTACTAATAACTTGTGGATACCATGATTACTAAGTACTTCGATAGTATCGCTTAAGATAGCCATCTGAGTAGTAGGGTAGATGTTCATGTCCAACTTGATATCCATCTGTCCAGTGTTAACACCAAATGGTATCGTAGGAAGAACGATAAAACGTGCATCTTTTGAAAAAGCTTTTCTTCCGGCTTCGGCAGCGATAAAGTCCGCCTCATAAATATCAGTGCCGTATGGCAAGTGATAATTGTGTGCTTCACAAGCTCCCCAGGGAAGGATCGCAAGCTCTACATCTCGATTCTTGATCTCCGCCCAAGTACACTCTGATAATATATATGGCCTTCTTGTCATTGAGTAAAAATAACTTAACTCTTGAAGTCATCTAATTAAATGTTATAAAAAAAGGACGATATCCAAAGATATCGCCCCCGTCTTTTTGGCCAATCATATTACCTTCTCAGGTGTAAAAAATTGACCAATGGATCTAATGATGAAAACGTTCAGTAAAGGAAATGTTTATATTATACATATCCAAATTTATAATGTAAAATAACTTATCATATGTAAGGGCTAGAAAGACCACATTAGTAGTGATTTAGGTGTTTTGGGGAATGTTGATCACGGTCTTCATTCAATTAATCTCCTAAACAAGAAAAGACCTATCACAAGTGATAGGTCTTTTCATTGTCGGGGCGGCAGGATTCGAACCTGCGACCCCCTGTTCCCAAAACAGGTGCGCTAACCGGACTGCGCTACGCCCCGAGTAGAAGTTGTTCTATAAAAACTTCTTCAGTATAATTCTTAGATGCGGTGAGAGGGGGATTCGAACCCCCGGAACAGTCTCCCGTTCACATGTTTAGCAAACATGCGGTTTAAGCCACTCACCCACCTCACCAAACATTATCTTTTTTGATCATTTTGGCAGCATATCTCTGGGTGATTGACACTGCTCGGACCAATAATCACACTCTTTAGTATGACTGCTTTTGTATAAAGCGACCGCAAAGATATGTTTTCCTTTATTTTAAGCAAGATGTGACAGAGAAGAATATTCATCTTCGCATGATAAGTGTCTAATCAATTAGCAAAGAAGCACTTTTATAGGGCATATTAGATCCAAATACATTGTCCACATGGTATAATCCCATATCTTGCGCACTGAATGGATTATAAAGAAGTCGGTCGTAAAATTCTCTATTTTTTGTTTGATCCATTGGTGCATGTGATCAAAAAGTTGGGTATCACTCCTAACCACATAACTATGGCAGGCCTTATCCTTAATGTTGTGGCCGCTTTGCACCTTATCAATTACTTTAATTGGGATCAGTTCAACTATGGAGATAACCTCTTTGGTTTTGGGATCATCTTGGGCTTTGCAGGCTTGATGGATACGATCGACGGCCGCTTAGCTCGCTTATACGATATCGAGTCTAAGTTTGGAGCCTTCTTTGATTCTGTAGTGGATCGATATAGTGAGTTCATCATGTTTATGGGGATTCTCTTGTACTACAATCATTTTGATCACCTTGTAGGAGTGATATTAAGTTTTGTTGCTTTGATCGGTTCGATCATGGTTAGCTATAACAGATCGCGTGCAGAGTCCTTAGGTGTTGATTGTTCTGTTGGGTTCATGCAGCGTCCAGAACGAATCGTTTTCATCGGTGTTTGGGCGATTATGTGGGGTATCGTATTCTGGATTAATCCTACATCTGATGTTAGTGGCATCTTGATTGAAGGGCTTGATTACTTTACAGCGGGATTTCTTTTCTTAGCCATATCAACTAATATCACAGCATTAAGACGCCTATTTCATTCTGAGCATCAACTAAAAAAGTTGGCTTCTAGGTAAACGGCTTTCTGCTTTTATCGTTAGTACTCACTGTATGGAAGATTGGAGAAATAGATTAAAATTCACAGCTATATTCTCAGTAGTGTATTTCTTAATGTTCTACTTATTGGTAGGCTGGCGAACAGATCATTTTCACTTTTTACTTCTTGTTTCAGTTCTTTGTCTAAGTCACAAGTATGGCTATTGGATTGTATTGGCATGGACTGGATTTGCAGGGTGGACTATGCTCTATGACGCGATGACCTTCTTACCTAATCATCAAGTCAGTGAAGTCCACATAAAGGATCTGTACGACTTAGAAGTATCACTTTTTGGCGTTATGGATGGAGGAAGGTTAGTCTCTTTGTGTGAGTGGTTCGAGCCTAGGTTCAGTACTATTATGACGCTCTTTTGCGGTGGTTCTTATCTCCTATGGATGCCAGCACCCATGTTATTCGCGCTATACCTTCTTTGGAAAGACAAGCCTGCGGTGGCTCAGTTTGCGTATGCATATCTGTTGGCCAATATTATTGGGATCGTAGTCTATTACATATATCCAGCTGCACCTCCATGGTATTACTTTGAGTATGGTGATGTGCTCGATACATCTGTTCTGGGTAGTGAAGCTTTACTCTCTGAGTTTGATAGACTAGTAGGTATAGACATCTTTTATGGTATCTATTCTAAAGGGACCAATGCCTTTGGTGCGATCCCTTCTTTGCATTCGACTTACCCTTTACTTTGTCTACTTTTCGCCATCAAGTTTAAGCACAAAGGGTTCATCATATTCTTTTCAATTATGGCCATTGGTACTTGGGTCGGCGCTGTGTATAGCCAACATCATTATGTTATAGATGTGCTCTTGGGTATCTTGTGTGCATTGGTTGCATTTGGTGTCATGCAGCAGTTCTCTAAGACGAGTATTTTCAGAAAAATCGATGATTGGTATCTCCGTCAGTTTGCAAGCTGACTTATATGTAGATTTGCGGCCACAATAATCACGGCTTGAGGTTTTTCCATATTCTCATTTCTTCCGGGCTGTATTCTGGATATATGCCTTTTGCACCAGGCACATGGGGTACACTAGTGGGCAACCTTATTATAGTTGCGCTATGGCAAATGCAGTTGCTCTCATCAATCTGGATCATCCCAATCTTAACGATTCTCTTTAGTCTTATTGGTTATTGGAGTATCACTCAGCTTCCTAAAGATTGGGAGCATGATGATCAGAGAATAGTGATAGATGAGGTAGTTGGTGTTTGGGCTACTCTTATTTTTATACCGATTAGTTGGAAGACCATTATTCTGAGTTTTATACTATTTAGAATATTTGACATTTGGAAGCCGCTGGGCATACGTCGATTTGATAACTTGAAGTCTGATATTAGTGTGATCGTCGATGATCTACTAGCAGGTGTATATGCAAATATTGCATTGAGAGGACTTCTCTTACTTTTGACTTCCTATGGCATCTGGTAAGTCAAAGCAGAATGTTCCTTTCTTTACCTCTTTGCTGAGATACAACCTCAGTGCAGGCACTGCTACGGCCACAGACTTCTCAACACTTCTTTTTTGCAAAGAGATCCTTGGATTCAATCCTGTTTTAGGTACTTTTATTGGTGCACTGTTTGGTGCAACGGTCGCTTTCTTTCTGGGTAGAAACTGGACATTCCTCAATAAAGAAGGAAAGATGAGCACGCAGACGATGAGGTTTATCTTGGTTGTGTCTGGCAGTATATTGTTAAATACCTTTGGAGAATATATATTTACGGAAGTGATAGAAGTTGGACATTACATGCTCGCACGAGTGATCACTGCCATCTTGGTAGGTATATCTTATAACTTCCCTATGCAACGATATTTTGTGTTTAGATGAGGGATAAGATGAACATACTTTTTGTTGTCAATCCCTTTGCTGGACATGGTTCTAAGGCAAAGATCCCAGAACTCATCGTCAAATATGTAGATAAGATTAAGTTCGATTACGATCTGGTCTTTACGGAGTACGCAGGTCATGCATCTGAGATGGCGAAAGAGGCCAAAGAGAAAGGCCTTGATGCAGTTATCTCAGTAGGAGGAGATGGTACTGTCAATGAAGTAGCTTCCGCTTTGGCTTATTCTGATACAGCACTAGGTATCATACCTGGAGGTTCTGGCAATGGCTTAAGTATGCATCTCGGTATAGGGCGCAATGCCCGCAAAGCTATTCGTATCATTAATGAGTTTCATACCAAGTTTATCGACACAGCTACCGTCAATGACAAGTTTTATGTCAACATGGCTGGGGTTGGTATCGATGGACTAGTCGCTTATAAAACCAAGCAAAGTTCTAAGAGAGGATTCCGAACTTATTTAAAAGGGGCTCTATCTGAAGCAGTCAAATATAAAAACCAGACTTATAAGGTAGAGATAGATGGGGAGGTCCAACAAGGGAAGTTTTTGTCCATCAATGTCGCCAATGGATCTATGTTCGGTTATAACTTTAAGATAGCGGCTAACGCCGATACATCTGATGGATTAGTAGATGCTCTGATGGTCCATGATGCGCATAAGATGAACTATATCGGCAACGCATGGCGCTTTTGGGCGGGTCGTATTCATAAGAGTAAGTTCGCTAGTCTGAACCAAGTTTCGAGTATCAAAGTCACGACGTTCGAAGATAGCTTTATGCATGTTGATGGAGAGGGATATCCGTTTAGCGCTGGGGAATTAGAGTTTAAAGTGATGAAGCAATCACTTACCGTTATCTGCTAAGATCTATATGTGTGTCGCTGCACCAAAATGGAAGTCATCCATCGACGCTACAAGTACAAAACTAATCGTAGAGATAATTACGCCAAGAATGAAAAGACCCAACGAGAGTCGGATCATCCGTGACTTCTTATGTAGAGTCTCACCTAAAAAGTATAAATCTCTAATCATCGTAGAGTAAAGAAAGTCTCCATCACTCAACATCTCTAGCATGCCCCATTCGAAGTCCCTAAGGTTCATGCTATGGAAGTTGCCATAGTAAAGTAGGTTGCCCTTCTTCTCTCGGATCTCGGACTCAGTGAATGTCCCTTGAGTCTTAAAT
Source organism: uncultured Saprospiraceae bacterium (assembly GCA_938022935.1). Lineage (GTDB taxonomy): Bacteria > Bacteroidota > Bacteroidia > Chitinophagales > Saprospiraceae > JAJRXG01. The sequence goes on along the minus strand of CALIHL010000032.1, from coordinate 12,587 downwards.
GGAGTGATTGCCAAAACAGCAAAAATCATAGATGTCATCGCAAACAATAATAGAACCAATATGGGTGAGTTGTGTATGCAAAAAGTATCGAGACCGCCTATGGTACGACTGATGATCAGTGATAACAAGATGGCATTGATAGATATCATGATGTTGGCCTTGCGATCCATCATCTGATTAAGTGTATAATGGTTTCTGGAGGTGGTTCTAAACAGTGTTTGGATCCCTCTATCATCGCGACCTTTAACCAAAGACAGGGACTTTTTTAATCTCTTTAACTCAGTATCACTGATATCCATCTCTTTTTTAATGATGAGATTGGCTTTTTTATCAAGATCCTTTTTTTCTTTTTCGACTTTAGCCAGTAGTTCTAGCTTTTTGTTGTCGTATTTTTCCTTGGCATAGTCAGTGTGGTACTTATGCTTGAGTAAGTAGTTGAGTACTGTATCATACCAAGTTCCTTTGCCATAAGTGACAGCACCTGTTAGCAAAAACTCATCATAGAGTTTCTTAACTCTACTCTTAGACTTTGGCTTGCCCCAGTCGCTCGTGATAGCATCCGATAATATCATCCCCATCTTGGTCTTTATCTCAATGCCAGGCTTTACTTCTTCAAGCAATCCAAAGACTCGCTTTTTCTTGTCTTCAGGGAGATTGATCTCTTCTAGAAAGGTAGAGCTCATCATGATAGAGCACTGATAACACAATGCAAATAAGTCCTCAGGAGAGCTTACTTTTTTGAGGATATCCGTATGAGTAAATCCAAGATTGGATAGCCAACCAGCCATTAAGATGATCTCCTTCTCATCTTCGCTGATGCCTTCAGAAGCGGATATATCCTCTATAGCCTTTATAGTTCTTAAGGTGAACTCCATATCATGAAAGACCATCTTGTCGGACACCTGCTCAGTAAGGAGCTCAGTACTATATCTTTTTATCTGTTGAAGGTGAGTGGATTCCATCGATGAATGATTATGATAAGTGATGCTTTTGTGTTTTAAATCAACCTTTATCCTGTAAAATAGTTGTGTTCACGGGAAAAAGAGGGATTTAGTCACATTAACATCTCTTTAATATTATAACCTTCATTAAACATATATGAAAAGATACTTTTGCGCGATGAAATGCGCAAGTACCTGTCTGCTAGTCTTTTTGAGCTTCTTTTTATCGGCACAATTTGGAGATGAAACCAAGTCAGTCAACATAGGATATACTGAGTCTAAACTTACCGTTGATGGAGTCTTAGATGAAGACATATGGTCCAATATCGAGCCCGCAACAGATTTCTGGCAGTACTTCCCGACTGATTCTCTTCAAGCAAAAGCACAGACGGAAGTCTATCTAGTGTCAGATTCTGATAACTTATATGTAGGTATCAAATGTTATGGAGCCGGTAATGATTGGTTAGTTAGTTCACTTAAGCGGGATTATCGCGCAGGAGGTAATGATAACGTGACATTGGTTTTTGACACATTTGATGACAATACCAATGGGATCTTTTTTGGTATCAACCCAGAAGGAGTTATAAGAGAAGGTGTTGTCACTAATGGCGGAAATGGATTTCGCGATTTCTCAGAATCTTGGGATAACAAATGGAAGGGCGAGGCTAAGAAGTTTGATGGATTCTACACTGCTGAGTTAGAGATTCCATTTAGCACTTTGCGATTTGATCCTTCTAATAAGAAGTGGGGAATGGTAGTTTATAGATTTGATACTCAGGATAACGAGATGAGTGTCTGGAAGCGCACACCTAGAAATCAGACTTTATTTAGCCTGGCTTATACGGGCGAGTTAAACTGGGAGCAACTACCTGCTAATGGTACGAGCAAAGTCAGTGTGATACCATTTGCAACGGCAGGAGGTAGTAAAGATTTTGAATCAGATCTTCCTTCTGATAAGTTTACTGATATCGGAGGGGATGTAAAAGTTGCAGTGACATCAGGACTTAATCTTGATTTAACAGTCAATCCTGATTTTTCTCAAGTTGAGGTAGATAGACAGGTTACTAACTTAAGTCGATTTGAATTATTCTTCCCTGAGCGACGCCAGTTCTTTGTAGAGAACGCTGACCTTTTTGGTGATTTTGGATTTTCAAGCGTCAATCCGTTCTTCTCGAGAAGGATAGGTGTTGGTAAAGATGCTAATACAGGTTCGACAGTCCAGAACAGGATCTTAGGAGGACTTCGCCTTAGCGGCAAATTAAACAAGAATACACGCATTGGACTGCTCAATATGCAGACTGCTGAAGATATAAGCCAAGGTCTTCCTAAGTCTAATTATAGTGTTGCAGTAGTACAAAAAAAGATATGGGACAGATCTAACATCGGTTTCATCTTTGTTAATAAGCAGTCCTTTGGTCAGAATGTAGAAGACTTCGGACTCCAAGCATTCAACCGGATCGCTGGATTAGATTTTAATTATGCTTCGTCAGACAACACATGGTCGGGGAAGACATTCCTCCATACTGCCATAACACCAGATACTGATGCTAAGCTGGCGCATGGCACAGAGTTGAGCTACAACAAAAGAGATTTTGGATTTACTTGGTCGCACACTTATGTAGAAGATGATTATAATGCGGAAGTAGGTTTTGTAAGACGAACTAATTATATCCAGATAGAACCAGAAGTGAGCCTTAGGTTCTATCCTAAACAAGGCCCTCTGAATAGGTTAAATATTAGATCCACTGGAGAAGTAATCTGGAGACCTGGCTTTGGGCGTACAGACCATGATATAAGCCTTGGTGTAGATGGACAGTTCAACAACAGTGCGAGATTCTTTCTTAGCCTAAGTCATAACTACGTTTACTTGTTTGACGATTTTGATCCTACTGGAACATCGAGTAATCCCCTGGAGGCAGGTACGTCTTATAACTATGTCAACTTTGGTGGAAACATTGGTACTGATAGTAGAAAAAGGATAAGCGCTAACTTTGGTCCCTTTGTAGGCGGATACTTCAACGGTTCTCGCTATGGCCTTAGAGGAAGCTTAAGACTAAGATATCAGCCTAAGGGGCAGATCGAACTCAATTATAGTTGGAATCACTTCAATATGCCTCACTTGGATGAGACGAAGCAGACATTATTGATAGGCCCAAGAATTGACTATACTTTTTCTAAAGCACTATTTGCAACAGCGTTCGTGCAATATAATACACAAGCAAAGAATACGAATATTAACGCTCGACTTCAGTGGAGATTTGCACCGGTATCTGACTTCTTCTTAGTATTTACAGACAACTACTTCACTGGAAATCTTGAGGAGCCATCAGACAGATTTGCATTCAATCTTAAGAATAGAGCCATCGTGGCAAAAATGACTTATTGGATAAACGTTTAGTAGATGGCTATATGCTAAAAGTCGAATAATGAACTTAAAGCTCTGTAATCTATTTCATCTTTGAGTGTATACAAACTTACTACGTTGCACTTTACAAATCTTTTCTATGAATCGCTATTTACTTCTATTTGCATTGATCATAATGACGACATCTTTATCCGCTCAGTTTGGTGGAGCTAGAGGTGGAGGAGCGCCTAAGATAAAAGGTAAGATATCAGGTATTGTGATTGATTCAGTCACCAATCAGCCTGTCAGCTTTGCAACCATATCGATGAAAAAGAATGGTCGTAAAAAAATTATAAACGGAACACTCACAGAAGAAGACGGTAGCTTTTCTTTTACAGATATCAATCCAGGGAAATACGATCTTGAAATATCTTTTATTGGCTATTCTGCTAAGGTGATTGACTCCTTGGTCACAACCAAGAAAAAGCCAGATAATAATGTTGGAACAATATCTATGGTGCCAACTGATTACCTCCTAGATGAAGTAAAAGTAACTGCGAAGCGAGCATTAATTGAAAACAAGATTGACAAAATCGTCTTCAATGCAGAAGATGATTCTTCAGTTGCAGGAGGAGATGCAACTGATGTCCTTAGAAAAGTGCCTTTATTATCAGTAGATCTTGACGGCAACGTTTCTCTTAGAGGATCGCAAAATGTTAGGATACTGATCAATGGTAAACCATCGGGTATGTTTTCAGCCAATGTAGCTGATGCACTAAAAATGTTTCCAGCTGATCAGATAAAAAAAGTAGAAGTGATTTCTTCTCCAGGCGCAAAGTATGATGGGGAAGGGAGTGCAGGTATCATCAATATCATAACAAAGAAAGACAATATTGAAGGTATCGCAGGTACTATAAATGCTTCAGGTGGAAACCGTCAGAACAATGCAAATGTAACCTTGAATATTGGTAAAGGAAGGTTTGGTTTTACAACTAACGGTTCAGTTTTTTATTCGACTCCTGCAGATGCTGAGAATAGTTTTTCAAGAACTAATGAAGCAGGAGATGTGCTTTACTCTCTCGCTGGGACCACGAATACTTCAAGACTTGGTTTCAATGGATCTGCAAGTGCATTTTATGATTTCAATGCTTACAATTCTCTGAACACTTCATTTACTGGAAGGGGGTTCGGATTTGATCAATCGGGGACGTCAGAAGGGGTTTTTGGTAGCTTTCCATTTGATCGTGTATCAACGGGTGATAATTTGTTTAGTGGATATGATTGGAATCTTGATTACACCAAGAAGTTTGAGTCCAATGAAACGCGTGAACTGGTATTTGCAAGCCAGATATCTGGTAATGTGCAAAATCAAGATAACATTGTAAGAGATTTATCAACCAATGGACAAATAGAAATTAGAAATGATGATATTTCTAATGCTGGTGATAATATAGAATATACAGCTCAGATAGATTATGTAGAACCTATCACTAAAGGAACCAAGCTGGAAACAGGTGTAAAAACAGTATTAAGAAGAATAGTAAGTGATTCTGAGTTCATACCTGATAATAATAGAAGCAACATCTTTAATTATGACCAGGACGTTTATGCAGCATATGCTTCTTTAAATTTTGCGATAGGGAAATTGAGCTTTATAACGGGGCTTCGTTATGAAAGAACTGATATAAAAGGTGCAGGCGAGCCAATTGATGCTTTCAAAAATGGGTATAATAATTTCCTTCCCAATATTGCAGTATCGAGATCATTTAAGAATTTCAGAACACTTAAGTTAAGTTATAGTCAGCGTATTGAGAGGCCAAGTCTAAGATTTGTCAATCCTTTTAGAAATGTCTCTGACTTTGGAAATGTCTCTCAAGGAAACCCTACTCTTAATCCAGAATTAGTTCATCAGATTGAAGTTGGTTATAATACTAATATATTGGGTTTTTCAATTTTTGGTAATACTTATTATAGAAAGTCAACGAACTTGATAGAATCAATTGCAAGTCTACGTACTGCGGGAGAACTGGGTCTTCCAGATAACATTGACCCTAATGAAACAGTCTCTTATACTTCCTTCCTAAATGTAGGGGAGAATAACTCCATTGGTATAAATTTATTTACATCCAAATCGATTGGAAAGTTTACTCTTAGAGGCGGAGGAGATGTATATACTTATAATGCAACTGGAGTGGTTAATGGTCAGGAGTTATCTAATAGTGCATTGAGTTATCGCTTGTTCACTAATGGAGAATTTAGCTTTTCTGGAACTGTAAAAGCTGATTTTTTTGGATTTTTTCAAGCGCCAAGATTTACACTTCAAGGTGAAAATCCGTCTTTTTCAATTTTCGGCTTTGGGGTAAGAAAAGAATTCAAAGATTGGAGTTTAGGTATCAGAGTGATTGAACCATTTAGTGCAAACAAAGCTTTCAACTCGGACATACAGGGAGATGGATTTAGACAGATATCGAGCTTTAGTGTACCGTTTAGATCGGTAGGAATCAATGTGCGCTATAAGTTTGGAAAGGTAGACTTCAGAGAAAGAAAGTCTAAAGTAAAGAACACCGATGCGAAAGGTGGCGGAGACCAACAACAAGGTGGTGGTCAGCAAGGCGGTATCGGAGGATAGCATTAGAATACAACAGATAAAAGAAAAGCCACTAACATAAGTTAGTGGCTTTTTTGTTTTATGATAAGGGTCTTTTCTTCAATCAATTAGAACAATCGGTTTTAGCCAAAGAAAGCAAGGATAACTTAGCTAACTGAGCTTCATACTGCTCTTCGATAGAGATATAAAACCTTGAACTAGTCGGGCATACTTCACAAGCAAGACAAGTCACTTCGTGAAATGCTCTATCAATATTTATATCCTCAACTTCCACACCCTCTGTTAACAAGTAACTCTTTATGTCTTCTACGGAAGTATTAGAATCTGCCGAGGACCATGGGTCTATTTGACATTGTCGCTCATCAAAGCTGTAGCAAACAATATCTTTTGAATCACTACAAGAGATTATGCATAATAGAATGAAAATATAAATTATGGACTTGAGCATATATCGTATAGTTGCTATTGGACAATATGTCTCCTCGCATTAAAAAGTTGGCCTTTAAAGAAGTTTTTCCTTTACGTTATAGTTGTTTTCTTTTACTCTGGAATCATTAATCAGTTCTGATATGAATCCTGTTAAGAACAACTGAGTACCAATAATCAATGTCAATAAGCCAAAGAAGAATAATGGGCGGTCTTGGATGCGTGGCATATCAAAAAAGATTTTCATCACTGACAAGTAGATCAGCGCAATCACACCCATGGCAATGGATATGATACCCAAAGTACCAAAGAAGTGCATAGGCTTCTTGTTGAACTTGCCAACAAAGAAAAGCGAGAGCAGATCCAAAAAGCCACTGATCAAACGCTTAGCACCAAACTTAGACACTCCAAATTCTCGCGCTCTATGCTCAACCACTTTTTCACCGATTTTCCCATAGCCTTGCCACTTGGCTAAGACGGGCATCCATCTGTGCATGTCGCCATAGACGTGGATGTCTTTGACTACATCGTTCTTATATGCCTTCAGTCCGCAGTTAAAGTCATGAAGCTTTATATGGCTCACTTTACGAGCAACAGCATTGAATAGTTTACTCGGAATTGTTTTAGTGATAGGATCATGACGCTTCTTCTTCCATCCTGATACAAGATCATATCCCTCTTCGGTGATCATCTTGTACAACGGATCAATCTCTTCCGGACTGTCCTGAAGATCGGCGTCCATCGTTATGACAACATCGCCACTTGCCACTTCAAATCCCTGATCAAGAGCCGCAGCCTTACCATAATTGCGTCTAAAGCTGATTGCTTTGATAAGATCGCCATGTTTGGCTTTGAGCTCTTTGAGGATATCCCAACTGCCATCACTACTGCCATCATTGACAAATATGATCTCATAAGCATAGTTGTGCTTAGACATGACCTCCGTGATCCACTTGACTAAGGGGTGGAGAGATTCTTCTTCGTTATAAAGCGGTATGACAAGCGAGATATCCATAAACCAATAAAAAAGCCTGAACAAAGCTAACTTTATTCAGGCTTATATTATTTATTTTTCTAATGTATTATCCAGTAATACTCCTCTTCAGCTCTTAAAATTGCTGGACTATTGTCCTTTCTTCAGGATCAATGAGCCTATTAGACCGTAGATTACTCCCATAAAGATACTTTGAATCAGAGCAGTAAATGACATTACTATTGGAGAAGACATTACACTCATTACGCCCTCCATTGCCTCTGCTTGATCTGCTGGGATCTCATCTGTATCAAAAGAATCCATTATGACCTCGCCAAGATCTGGAACTATGTAAGCTGCATATATGTACATAAAAACTGCAATAAGTAAACCAGAAAAAACTCCTACAAATAGTGCAACGCTCATACCTTCACCAAATGTTAAAAGCCCTTCATTATTTTCCCTGAAGTATTTAATTCCTAAAAAAGTTATAATAAAGCCAGCGAATATACTTGTGAATAAAAGGACCCAATCAAGCATGCCTAAGTCTTGACTAAAGTTTTCCAAACCACCATAGTGTAAGATCAGCTGCCATATCATACCAAAAACACCTAGATATAGGCCATACTTAATTCCTGTTTTTAAGGGCGTAATTTGTTCTTCCATGTTTTGATCAATTTTTCAAGAGCAATATAAGACTTGATCTGATATTGTCAGGATACTGACCCTTTTAATAGACAAAAGAACGCCTCTGGCCAATCAAAGGGTAGAAGAAGAACCGTTGATGATACCGATCACCTTTCCCTTTAGTTCCTGGTTCAGATAAGGATTGTTCTTGGACTTGGACTTAAGTTGACTTTCGTCAAATGTTACCTTCTCCTTCGGATCGAAGAGCGTAAGCTCAGCCTTATTCCCAACCAATATTTCCTGACAAGGCAAGTCTAATGCTTCATGTGGACCAACAGACAGACAGTGGATCATTTTATCAATGTCGACTCCTTGGCTATACGTATTGAGCGCAGCAAAGACCGTCTCGATGGTAGATGCACCTGATTGACTCAAGCCAAATGGCTGATCCTTTTCTTCTAAGGAAAGAGGCATGTGATTAGAAGTGATTACATCTATCACACCTGATTGTATCGCCTTATTCAAAGAATCTCTATCTGATTTCTCCCTTAGTGGAGGGCTTACTTTAAGATTGAGATTAAAGTCCAACACATCTTTGTCTTCTTGTATCAGATTCATAAACGGAACAGATACAGACACGTTTTTTTTGTTGCTGGATCTCTTTATAGCGTTGATGCTTCCTTTGTTGGATACGTTGTGCATGACCAGTTTTGATTCTGCATATTCACTGCACCTGAGTGCTTTTTCAACATTGCTGACTTCGTCATATGAAGGGATGCCTTCGACACCCATCGAAACACTGACCTCTCCTTCATGTACATGGCCTGCAGACTCCTTGTTTGCATTGTAGATTGTTATACCTTCTATGCTCTTGAGGTATTGCATGACTCTGATCAGTTGATCTTGATTGATGTGGTCATGATTTCCATCGCTAAATGCAATCGCGCCTGCCTTCCCAAGATCTAAAAGTTCAGAAAGCTCTTCACCTTCGCGGTTCTTTGTTGCTGCTGCTATCGGATGCAGATTGACGATATGGTCTTGTGCCGATGAGATTAGAAAGTGTAGTTGCCCTTTGGAGTCGACCGATGGTTGTCCTGTCGGAAATGGTGCAATGTGCACATAGCCACCTTGTGCAGCAGCATCCATCAAAGACTTAAGATCTTCTCTGTACTCGTATCCTGGCTCTCCATTATATGCGCCTATGTCTAGCCATCCTGGAGAAACACAGAGGGACTTACTTTCTATAACTTTTACTCGTTTTGGAGCTACGATTGATTTTGCAATTTTTGTAATGACACCTTTTTCAATTAGAATATCCATCACCTTGTTATGGTGTTTGGATCTTATGTCATATATCCTTGCTTTACGTAGTAAGATCATCTCTGTTCTATTTCCAAAGTCTTATGAGTCCTATTTCTAAAAGTATAAATAATAATGCCGCTATGAGGCACCATCGCCAAAGTCTTATGCCATCATTCTTTTGAGATATGTATCCAGATAGATTAGCCAAAGCTACATTGTCAAGTACATCTACATGGTCTCCCATTGCACTTGCGATATCCGTCATGGCCCCATAAGACACATCTGATTCTTGACGATTATAATTAAACGATAGTGACTCTATCGTTTTATCTTCTAATGTCAGATTATAAAAACCATGCTCCTCTACCTGGCCTCTGATATCCATATATCCCACTTGTCCAGATGAAGTGATCGCTGGTATAAACTCTGTTTTACCTTTGATAATGTATCGCTCAGATGAAGCATCAGCCAGAGTTGTCAATGGGATCACATCATCTTCTCCTATTGTATAAAAGAGCGGACTTCTTGTTCCTGCTGATAAGGCCATCTTGTATAGCATAGGAACAAATACTTCAGCATTGCGCACCAGGTCGTTTTGAGTATCACTCATCGGAGCAACACATAAGTATACATTACCTTTATCAAGTGTAAACTTCTGTAAGAAAGGAGAGCCATCGCGATAGGAGAGGAGTCGCTCTTTTCCTATGTTAGAAGCACTTGTCAGTTGATAGTTACTATTAGAACTTGGTAGCCTTATGTTTCTTCTTGTGGATAAGTAAACTTCGCTAAACACAAACTCATCTGTGTTGATTCTTGACACATCTTTTTTGCCTGTCTGCAGTGCTCCGAGACGATCTGTTTTCAAAGCTCCCAAGAGGTTATTATAATCTCCTTTGTTTGCGTTGACAGAAGGGAAGACTAAAAGATTGCCTCCTCCTTTGACATACTTTACTAGTTCATTAGTTAAGCCACTACTTATGTCAGTGAGATCATCCAGTATGATCAGTTCTTGATTTTGAAAAGACTCATATCTGATTCCATTTTTAGGCTGCTGGATCAAGTTATAATAACTGATGCTTTCGAAAGCTGATTTCAGATATGGGTTTTGTGTGTTGTCATAGATGCTTGCGACGTCTATCTTTTCTTTGATGTTGAACGAAGTGTATAATTCGTTGTCAAACTCTACAGGGTAGTCATTAATGGATAAGGTAAGATTGTGCCATCCTGTTTTTGTTATAGGTACACTTACTGTATCGATGGCATCAGAGTTAGCTGTGATGTTCACTGAGCCCAGTGGTCTTTCTTGCCCTTCAAAATTCATCCTGAGTTCCACGGCTTCTTGTTCATCTCCATAATTATGGAGCTTCACGACTAAGCGATTTGGTTGATCTTTCATTGCTATCGGTGCTTCCCACTCTGCTCCGACGATAGCTACATTGCTTTCTTGTATCGCTCTGAATGGAATAAGATGAACAGCTATTGTAGTGTCTATCGTTGTCTCAAATGCTGAGATATTAGACTGAAAGTCTGAAAGCATATATACCTGATGACTATGATCAGCTATGTTGCGTCTTATGCGCTTAGATACTTCATATATGTCTGATAGTGGTTCGACACTGGGAGTTATCGTTAGCTCGTCTATAAAGTCCAGAGCTGTCTTTTGGTCTACAAAGCGTAAGTGCTTTGGCTGAAGATCATGGGTCAGGATGAGATAAGTATCGCTTTCATCATATGAAGAAACGATCTCACGTGCTCTATCTTTTGCCAATGTCAGTAGCGGCACCTCAGTCTGACGAGCTTCCATTGAGAATGAGTTGTCTATGATCAACTCAACTGCTCTTTTTTGAGCTTCATTGACATCCCCAGATTTGATCAATGGTTGGGCAAATGCAAATACTAACATGGCAATCGCCGCACACCTTGAGAGGAGGATCAACAGGTTACGTAGTTTATTACGTGTACTGGTTTCTTCCTTTAGCTCCTTCAAGAGATGCACATTAGTAAAATATACCTTCTTGAATCTTCGAAAATGAAATAGGTGGATTATGATGGGAATCGCCAGAGCTCCTAAAGCCCAGAGAAAGGTCGGATATAAAAACTGCATCGAAAACAAAATTAGTCAAATGAAGGTTAACCTGCTGCTATTAACGTATCATTCTCACTTTCAATCTTAACGAACGACAAATATTTGTGACTCAGAATCGCTTAATTGACTAAATAGTTAATTTGCCAACCAATTCAACTACAGACAAAAGCAACATCTCTACTATGAAAACGACTCAGTCTTTCCTTCTTATGATTTTGGCAGGCATGTTCTGCCTTACTTCTATTCAAGGTCAGGATATTAATTTTGACAATTTTGAGCAGATTAAAGCACGTAATATCGGTCCTGCAGGTATGAGTGGCCGTGTTACGGCCATTGATGTTGATCTAAGTAATCGAGATAGAATCTTCGTTGGTACAGCATCAGGTGGCGTTTGGCTTTCAGAAAATGGAGGGATTACTTGGGAGCCCATATTTGATGACAATCCAGCCCTTTCTATAGGTGCCCTAAAGATCAATCAGTCCAACCCAAGCGAGATCTGGGTAGGAACGGGAGAAGGTAATCCTCGTAACTCTCAGAATAGTGGTGCAGGTGTATATCACTCACTTGACGGTGGTAAGAGTTGGACATTTAAAGGGTTAAAAGATACTCGTGTGATACATCGGATCTTGATAGATGAGTCTCGACCGGGTACCATATATGTTGGGGCCTTGGGTGCACAATGGGGAGATAGCCCTGATCGAGGAGTTTTCAAGACAACTGACAATGGTGAGTCGTGGGAGAAGATCCTATACGTCAATGAAAAAACCGGAGTCGGAGATATGGTGATGGATCCAAAAAACCCCAATAAAATCATTGTGGCGATGTGGGAGTTCTGGAGAAGACCATGGTACTCATATAGTGGCGGAGAAGGTTCAGGTCTATACATCACCCATGATGGAGGAGAGAACTGGACAGAGATCACAGATGAAGATGGACTGCCTAAAGGAGACTTGGGTAGGATAGGAGTCGCTATAGCTGGTTCAGATACAGATATCATATACGCACTTGTAGAAGCAAAAGAAAACGCCCTTTATCAGTCAAAAGATGGTGGCGCCAAATGGAAGAAGATTTCGACTCATGAGAACATCGGCAATAGACCATTTTACTACGGTGAGATCTATGTAGATCCTAAGAATCCGCTTCGCCTGTACTCGCTTTATACCTATGTGTCTATGAGCGAAGATGAAGGAAAGACATTTGACGTGATCGCTGATTATGGAAATAATGTACATCCAGATCATCACGCATTTTGGATAGATCCAGATGATCCAAGTATACTG
>CALIHL010000031.1 GCA_938022935.1 uncultured Saprospiraceae bacterium | reverse complement strand
AAAAGCTAAGTTTTGTGTCTCCTGTGATTGTGTAGCCAGGGAGTCAAGAGCTTCGCCCCAGATCCATGGTTCTATTGTTGCAGAAGCATCACTTCTATACCCTACTTCAGTAAATAGTATCGGTTTGTTATACTTTTTAGAAAGCTGCTTAAGCATCCGTTTATGTTTCTTCCATCCTTTCTTCAACTCTGGAAGTGTCGGGCTCGGATGATTAGAAAGTGGGAAGTAGGCTTGAATTCCGATGTAGTCCATCTTATTCCAGAACTGTACATTTTGATGTTCACCATCCCAATTAGCAGCGAATGTGAGTTGGCCATTATAAACGCTCTTTACTTCATCGATCAGCTCATCCCATTTATCAGGTTGCTTCAGAATAGAACTATTGAACTCCGTACCGATGCAGTATAATTCTACATTTAATAATTCAGCCATCATCGCATAATGGATAACATGTCTTCTGTAAGAATTAAACCACAGATCCCACTCTTTATCCGAGTCCATTTCTATATTGGAGCGCCAACCTTCACTCATCCACAAGTGTGGCTTTAACATCACATGCATGTTACGTTCATGTACCTTATCTATAACATGGATATACAAAGAGTCCCAATAAGTCCATACGCCAATCTCTTCTCTTGGGCGAACTTCTTTTGTGCGCTCTGTCTCCTGGTACATGTAGGGCACCATTGAGAGCCATTCTACATTATTTTCTAAAAGGATATTAATGGATGAATCTATGCCACCCCGCCAACCAAAGGCCGTCATACCTCTGTGCTTTCCATCTGAAAGATGCAAGTCTCTGGATAAGCCAGAATGATTTTCTACTGAACTATCCCACAAGAACTGATATGGTTCAGTTCGGTGGCAACCCGTTGATATAATTAGAAAAGTACTGAAAGAGTAGATAAGACTAAAGCATAACCACGATAGGTACTTATCTGACATTTACAAATATCAATTATACTTGCTTGTCGATACAGTTAAGATCTTCAAAAGCCTTGGTCAATCTTGTTTTGAATGACTGCTCTGCTGCTCTTAACCACTTGCGAGGATCGTAGAACTTCTTGTTAGGGATATCGTCTCCATCAGGATTCCCCAATTGGGCTTGTAGATAGTCTTCGTTCTTTTTATAGTATCCCATCACACCACCCCAGAATGCCCACTGCATGTCTGTGTCGATGTTCATCTTGATCGCACCGTACTCGATGGCTTCTTTGATCTCAGCTGGACTTGATCCAGATCCACCGTGAAATACGAAATTGATAGGCTGAGGTGCAGTGTTAAATTTCTTCTGAACATACTCTTGAGAATTCTTCAAGATAACTGGTGTTAGCTCTACATTACCTGGCTTGTATACACCATGTACATTACCAAATGCTGCGGCTACCGTAAAGCGATCTGATATTTTTGATAGACGCTCATACGCGTAAGCCACTTCTTCCGGCTGTGTATACAACTTAGAGCTATCGATATCAGTATTGTCTACTCCATCTTCTTCTCCTCCAGTCACACCGAGCTCTATCTCGATCATCATCCCTAGCTTGTTCATCTCCTCAAAGTACTCACACGAGATATCCATGTTCTCCTCGATTGGCTCTTCCGACAGATCCAACATGTGTGAGCTATATAAAGGTTTACCGTAGATCTCGTTGTATTTGGCACCTTCTGCTATTAATCCCTTGATCCAAGGCAATAACTTCTTAGCGCAGTGATCCGTATGTAGCACAGTTGTCACACCATAGTGTTTTGCTAACTCATGTACGTGCATAGCACCAGTCTTCGCTCCAAGTATCGCTGCCCGTTGATCTTCATTGGAGAGTCCTTTGCCGGCGTTAAATGTAGATCCACCATTACTGTATTGGATAATCACAGGAGAATTGACATCTCTAGCTGTTTCCAAGACGGCATTAACTGAGTTAGTGCCAACTACATTGACTGCTGGGATGGCAAAATTTTGCTCATTGGCATAGTCGAAAAGATTCTTTAACTCCTGACCGTGAATAACTCCTTTTGAAAATGATGAAGACATAATGATGACGACTTTAGATATAATTAATGATCAAATATAACCTTATGTCGTGATCATAAAAAATGGAACGCCTGTAGTCTCATAAGCTGTTCAAGACATTTATTACCTGAGAAGAGCTTTCGCGAAATAAATTTGTGACGTTAACGCACATGCAAGAATAAAGGGCAATTCCAAGGCGTTTAATCCTTATATAAATAATACTGTATGAGCCTCAATATAACCGTCAATAACAACTCTGATATGCCCAATCGCTACGTCAGAAAGTTAAAATACCACCTATATAATCTAGCTGAGAAGTTCAATCACTTGATCTACGCCATTATCAATATCAAACAAGAAGGCAAGGGTAAACCGATATATGAACTAAGCTTACAGATTGGCGTATCTGGCCCAGATGTTATCATAAAAAACAAGTCTGTCAACATTGATGAATTGATGAAGAAGTCATACAAAGACGCCTTCAGATATTGTCGCAAGGCTAAACCTCATCATTAAGACAGAACTTAATGTAAAAAGGAGGCTTCTCAAGAATGAGAATACCTCCAATCACTGCATCAACCAAAAAATTCTTGATAGCTCTTTTGCGATTTATTCGCACGCTAACATCTTTTAGACGTTAGCTGATTAATGAGGTCACTTATCTATGAGATAATTATATCTTTCATATTAGAGCATAAAAAAAGGAGGTTCTCAAGAATGAGAAGACCTCCAATCACTGCATCAACCAAAAATTCTTGATAGCTCTTTTGCGATTCAATCGCGCGCTAACATCCTTTAGACGGTAGTCTTTTTATTAGGTCACTGATTTACGAGGATAATTATAAATCTCGTATACGGGCATAAAAAAAGGAGGTTCTCAAGAATGAGATACCTCCAATCACTGCATCAACCAAAAAATTCTTGATAGCTCTTTTGCGATTCAATCTCGCGCTAACATCTTTTGGACGCTAGCTATATTCTTAGGTCACACACTAAGCGACATATTTTTTTACTCAGACTTTTCCCACCTATTGTTGGTTCTATCTAAGTCCAACATATTCTCTGATGGATCTATCTCGATAGACTTTATTTGCGAAAGCGGATACTCTAAAATGAGCTTATACTCAGGATGCGTCCACGGCCAGTCATCACCTTGTATGAAGTGCATATCCTTATTATCATTAGGCTTTTCTCCACGCATTACTCTAATTGGTATGTTAATCATCGACTTAGTATCATCCTCATAAGTAACCACGACGTCCAGTGGCATAGGCATCTGTCCCAGCTTGGCTAACGTAACTATTGTCTCATCATCGTCTGCTTCCACTGACTCTACACCATAATCTGGATAATAAGTAGTGTTAACAAAGTACTCTTTAAACCAATCCAGCTCTAAGCCTGATGTCTTCTCCATCACTCGGATGAAGTCATTGGCATTGGGATGCTTGAATTTCCAGGTGTTGAAGTATCTCAACATCCCTTTTCTAAAAGCACGATCACCCATGATGTAACGCAGTTGCACTAGAGCAACCTGCCCCTTAGTATAAGCCCCCCTGCCATAAGCACCATTGGTCACATAGTGATCTGAATGGATAGACAATGGTTCTGAACGACCAGATCTATGAAAGTTAAGGATGCCTTTTACAGATTGAATATGCGGATCTTCTACAGGTGTGCCAGTGATTAGCTTCTGTGTGCGTAGATGATTCATCGTTTCAGATGTACCAAAACTCGTAAATCCTTCATCCATCCATGCATATAACGCCTCATTAGTACCCAATACCATCTGGTACCAACTATGCATCCATTCGTGTACAGATACGCCGACCAGGCTATTCATCGATCGCTCGCCTGTGATCAAGGTTGCCATAGGATACTCCATACCTCCATCACCACCTTGGATGAAAGAGTACACCGGATATGGATAACGTCCATATCGAGGATTCATAAACGTGAGTGCTTCATCCATGACCTCTGGCAACCTCTTCCAGTTCTCTGTAGTTTTATCGCCCGGCTGATAGATGAAGTACATCTTAGTTCCAGCCTTAGCCATCCTGCTTTCAACAACATAGTCACGATCAGCTGCCCAGACAAAGTCATGCACATTCTCTGCTTTCCACTTCCAAGTGACCTTCTTATCACTCTTTTTCTTTCCTTCTTTAAGACTATATCCTCTACCGATTTTATCTGCATTCTGAAGAACGCCAGATGCCCCGATCGTATAGTTACCGTTCATCTTTATCTCTACTTCAAAATCTCCCCAGATACCATAAAATTCTCTTCCTACATATGGATTAGCATGCCAACCTTGATAGTCATACTCGGCCATCTTTGGATACCACTGAGCCATAGAGTAATCTATACCTTCTGCACTGTTACGACCACTTCTTCGTATCTGTAAAGGCACTTGACTATTGAACTTCATCTTAAATGTCGTCGACTTACCTGGGTATATCGGCTTAGCCAAGCTTACTTCAAGGATAGTCCCTTCTATCTTATACCTTGTCATCTTACCATCTTGCTTGAGTTCATCTATCTTATGATAGCCAATCTCATCGATTCCTAACTTACTGATCCGATCTCCTACTCTACGGTCAGGGTCTGCAATCGTTAGCGAACGTACATCCATCATACTACCTGGCTGAAAGGCATTGAAGTATAGGTGATAGTATACCTTATGAAGCGTATCACGTGAGTTGTTCCAGTACTTCAACTCTTGTTCTCCTTTGAACTTGTGAGTATTCACATCAAAGTCGATTTTCATTTTATACTTAGCTTTTTGCTGCCATCGATCTGGCTGCGCAAGTACATCATCAGTTGTGCTAAAGCAGAATACAAGACACATTAAGAGGCTGAGAAATTTCATATTACTTATTTCTTTAAGGTCATAAAGTTAATAGAATCAGCATTCTTGTAGTCTTAATAATTAGTTATAATCACATAGCGCCGAGACGACTACTATTTATACGCTTTCTTCTTCCGATCAAGTCAAATATTTCAAGAACTTTGTAGCGGACCTGAACTTCAATTGATATGATGTTGATACCGCTTTTTCCACTTGAGATTATCGTCTTCCCCTACGAATCTCTTAATCTCCACATATTCGAACCTCGCTATCGGGAGTTGATTCAAGATTGTGAGCAAGACAACATCCAGTTTGGCATCCCTTATTATAGAGCAGGACATCCACTGAAGTTTGGCTCTATCGTCGAGCTCGATAAGATATCCAATGTATACTCGGATGGCAAGATGGATGTCAAAACAAAAGGAGTTCGACCATTTGAAGTAAAACGGTATGTAAAGACTTATCCAAACAAGACCTACCCTGGCGGCTATATCGAAGAACTCTTTTGGGAAGACGAAGCGGATCCTGAGCTGCGAGTGCTCATCAGAGCACAACTGGAAGAACTCTACCAATATATGAATATACCAAAGCGACCAGAATCTTTACATGAAGATTTTATAACTTTCCAGATCGCTCATAAGGTGGGATTTAACAAGGATCAAGAATATGCTTTCTTGCAGATGACTGCTGAGAAAGATCGACAGACATATATGTTAGAACACCTCCACAAGATGATCCCAATGATTAAAGAAGCAGAAGAGATGAGAAAGAAGGTGCAACTTAATGGGCATTATAAATATATCACCCCACCAGAGTTATAATCAGCTCTAAGGATCTACTTTTATAAATTGGTAACTGTAAGATTCTGTAAGTGTTACAATCTCTAGGACATATAGACCGCTATTGAGCGAACTAACAACTAACCGGTCATCTCGAACATAAGCAACATCGGCTACAGTTTGTCCTGAAGAATTATAAATAATCAGACGAGCATCTTTATCTATAGACTCATCTAATTCTAATTGCAAATAGTCTATAGTTGGATTAGGAAATACATTAATCAAGTCTGTATCAGCGACATTCACATTAGCAGATCCTACTTCCACTTTGATATCTGTCTCATATATCGCAATGCCTCCTCTTCTATTGCCCACAGCCATCTCTAAGAAACCATCCATGTTAAGGTCAGCAAACGATACAATAGATTGGTCGCCTTCTTTTATTCCTGCATAAGCGATACTTTTTACATCAAAGCTATCAGCAGGGCTTGCGCTATCGGTAGTGTACAAATTGATATTACCAAGTGCCGAGCCGGTTGCAATCAAGAGCTCCTCTCCTATTTTCATCACAGTTGGTGCAGAGTAATTATTAAATGAACCAGTTTGCTTTAGATCTATGCAGCCTAAGCCAGGGTTATTAGGCATCGCAGTTTCATCTATATCAAAAGATGCCATGCCTGTAGCACCTTGATTTTGAAAGTAGTTTAAGCTTTTTCTTCTTCCATTTACAGAATTGAAGTTAAGCTCCCCAATGATGAGATCTCCAAGTCCATCGTTATTATAATCATAGACATCTGGTTTTGCCCATGCGCTTACCTTTATATCCCAAGCTGGATAGATCGGATTCTTAAATACTAAAGCATTTACATCAGAAGACTCATTTTCAAAAAAGTAGAGGCGACCATTGTTATCACCTACAATTAAATCCTGATCACCATCCCCATCTATATCACCAATAGATGGTGCAAAATGAACGGATGTTGTTTTAAACTCTGACATACCTAGATAATCATCATCCTCTAAAGACAACCGCGGCTCTTCTTTGGTGCCAACATTTTTATAGAGTACTAAACGGGGACTTCTTTCTCTTCCATCTAGAGACAATCCACATGTACCGATCAAAAGATCGGTTAGGCCGTCTCCATTGTGGTCAAAAAACATCGGAGCACTATTAGGTCCGTGATAGATCATATCATCGATCAGAAAGTTCTTTTCAATAAGATCAAACGACTTTTGACCATCAGCTTCTTTTGTGATGTCATAAGCCCATATATGATCGGTTGTTTGAGAGGCAAACTTATCATTAGGGGCTATAATCAAATCTTTATCCCCGTCGTCATCTATATCTTCATTGTAACCACTGATGAACAATTCTATATCGATTGGATCATTATCTTCAGAAGGAAAACGAACTTCTTGATCTGTGAAGAAGGCTTGCTCAAGAATACCCGTATTGGTAAGCATCACCAGACCGTCGTATGAGATATCCCCTAGTAACATTTCTGGCAAGGAATCACCTACTACATCCATCGACAAAACCGTTGATCCTGAATGACGGTTGTTAGCAACCAACTCATCACCAGAAACTAAAAATGAAGCGCATGTCCCACTGCTGGTACTCAAAGTAACTTCTTGGGAGAATCCACTCTCAACAACACCGCCATAACAACTTTCTTTTAGCTCAAAGATGAGCGTATCCGCTGTAAAGCCTAGCTCAATTGCTTGATTACTATAATGATAGATAGTCCGTCCTGAAGGCTCAAATGAAAGGATATCTAAGTCACCGTCATTGTCTAAGTCTTTGATATCTGGTATATCAATAACGCTGGCGTAGATCTGTGTGATGGTACTACCCAACGGCACAAACAAGATGTCAAAGTCCCATGTCGGAAATCTAATCAACTCATAGGTCAATGCCCCATCGACAATTACCCCTTTGTGCACCTCCACTCCAGGCAAACCAACCGTTGTGGGGCTACAAAAGATGTCCTTGATACCATCACCATTAAAATCACGCATCAGCATCCAAGATGGTATGTCAGGAAAAATAGATCGATATGAAGGGTCAAAGCGTAGACTTCCATCTTCTTCTCTGATCAAAGGAATCACAGATCGACCATCCTTGTCATAGATGACGAGGTCATCAGTACCATCCAAGTTAAGGTCAGCAGTGCTAAATTGTGGTGATCGTAATCCACCTGCAAAAGGAAGGCCCAACACCTGGTTATCCATACCTTCTATTACAAAGTCGGCAAGATTGACATCTTGTGAAGTTGCAGCTCTACAGAATAACATCAAAGAAGTGAGCATGTATAATCTAAAAAGCATGACGTTATAACGCATATGCTCGATGTAAAAGTTTAAGATCTACGACTATATATCCATTATTCATTAGGGATAAAGATTGAAATGAGGCTCATGTAGTGTTAATAAGCTACCCCATAAAAGCATAATCTATACTTATCCGAGCATATAGAGCGTTAATCCCGTATATATGCATTAAGGTCGTTTATCGCATCTCAATAACACTTAAAATTATCTCGTAATATATGCATTAAGTGTTGAGGGTAACATAGACAAAAAACTGTCTTTTTAATAACCACAAGTACTCCATGATCGAAGATCACATATATCGGAAGAATTATAACAAGCAATTAGGCAAGTCAATTGCGATCCATCTTGCACTCTTGTTGATCGCCTTTTTGATTAGGCCTGAGATAAACCCTACTGAAAAGATAGAAGCGCAATATGCGGTTACTGTTAACTTTCAGCAAGTAGAGTTTACCAACAGCAAAAGCTCTAATAGTAACCAGAGTAGATCTACTTCAGGAGCGCAACGAGCAAAGTCAGAAGCTCCAAAAAAGCTGGAGACACCTAAACCTGCGAAGGTCCCCGTGCCTAAACCTGCACCACCAAAACCTACTCCTCAGCCGACGCCGACAGATGTTACACCGACTGAGCCAGTTGTCTCAGAGACTACTGTAGAAGAAAGTGATATCCAAGCGGTCGAAGAACCAATAGAGGTAGAAGATCCAGAACCAGAATATATACCACAAGAAAGCTCAGAACCAGTACCTGTTGATGAGCCTGTGATACTCAATCCAGATCTTCCAACTCTGGATGATATCATCGGAGATATCAATGATGATCCAATCGAACTTGAAGAAGAGCCGGGTGCTCCTTCTGACAGTGAAGGCAGCTCAGATAGCAAATCAACCAGCAGCGGCACCTCATCAGAAGATCCATCGCTTAAAGATGGTAATGGCGGATCTGGAAAAGGAGATAGTGGTACAGGTAAAGGCAAAGATGCCGATGGGGATGATGGAGATAGCGGCATCGGTGATGGTGGATATGGAGAAGGAGAATTTGATGCTTCAGGTGATGGCATCTTCGGCCGTAAAGTGATCTACAATAACTACGAAGACCTCAAGAAGATCTATAAGAAAAGTGGACGTATCTGGATAAAGACTTGTGTCAACAGGAGAGGAAAAGTAACTGTGGTAGAGATCGATGAAATCAACACAACGATAAGAGACGCCCAAATCCTTAGAGATGCCCTTAAGGCCGTCCAAGGATATAAATTTGAAGAGGACTTCAGTGCTGCTAAAGAACAATGCGGATTGATAAAGATTCTCTTAGACTTGAGTGATCTCAATAAGTTCAATGGCAACTAACCACAGATATAAAGTATAAGAAAAGGCCTTGTTAGATCCAATCTAACAAGGCCTTTTTAATATGTAGTAAAGGTTATGCTCTAAGGATTACTAAATCTTATTTAACAGTAAGAGTGTTCTGCTTAGTTGGGTTTAAAGGGCAGAAGTAAACATACTCTCCTGGAGTCAATGTCACAATGTTAGTCAAAGAGCTCTTCCCTTCGCTTACAGGCGCAGTTACATATGCTTCTTTGATATGGTTAGGCTGATCAGTTTTTCCTTTTGGAGCAACTACAAATCCTACTTCATGATCCACACCATTGTTAACGATCTCAAATTGGTATTGACCAGCTTCAAGCATAAGACTCTCAGTTGAAAATGCTCCTGGCACTTGCTCTAACTGGATCTTCTCTACTCCTTGTTGGACAGTAAGTTCATACTGATCAGTTGGATTCATTGGGCAGAAGTATACATACTCACCAGGAGTAAGAGATACTACATTGGTCATAGAGCTACTACCGTCTTTTACCGTAGACTTGACATAAGCCTCTTTGATATGATTAGCCTGATCTGTCTTCCCTTTTGGAGCTAACACAAATCCTACTTCATGATCCACACCATTGTTTGATATTTCAAATTGGTAATCTCCGGGTGCAAGTGTTAACTCTTGTGTTGTGAACTCACCAGTGATTTGTTCTAAGTTGATCTGGCTGACTTGTGCCGTCAGTGATAAAGCTGCTGAAAGAACGAGGCCAGTGATTAGCGTGATAATTTTTGTATTGAACATTATAAGTTGTTTTTAATATGAATAATTATGACACGAATATCGATCGACTATCAACCTATATAATCGTCATTAATTCCTTCCGTGTTATCAATTTTTCCCAACGACGTTTTTAACTATTGCCTTTAGCCTTAGTTTTGATTTTTAAACGGTATTCTCCTTCATAATTGATCAATAGAGGATTTCTTACTTTTACTATATGACAAGGACGGAAGCAAGAGAGATATTGACCTCGATGACAAAAGGAGCATCACTGCTCAGACACGCTAGGACAGTAGAGTTAGTTATGGAAGCCTTAGCGAAACACTTCAATGAAGATGTCGAGCAATACGCCATCACAGGCCTTCTTCATGATGCTGATTATGAAGCACACCCTGAAGAACATCCTAATATCATAGTAAAGCAGCTCCAAGATATGGGCGAGCAAGAGATCGCTCATGCCATAGCGGGACACTATACAAAGTGGGGCGTACCAAGAAACACCTTGATGGACAAGTGTATCATCGCGGCTGATGAGATAACTGGTTTTATCGTGGCTGCATCACAGATCAGGCCTACTAAGCTGGAAGGGATGAAGGTCAAGTCGGTCATGAAGAAGTTTAAGACTGCCACTTTTGCAGCATCAGTGGATAGAGAAGAATGTCGCAAAGGAGCTGAGCTCATTGGTATGGAGCTTAGAGATTTGGTAGAGTTTATCATACCAGTCCTACAAGCACACAAAGAAGAGCTTGGTTTAACAGCAGATAGTTAATGGCCCACCCATTAGATTAATCTATATGTATTATGTACCTTTCTCGCTGAAATGCCGAGAATGTCAGTACGAGTGAAAACCACCTTTTGTCTAATTGCTTCATTACTATTGCTGAACGGTTGCCTAGAAGAAAGTGCATCCACTTCAGATACCTCTAACACATCGACTGTAGACTTAGGGATCAGTACAGTTCCCTACTCCGTTTCTTTTACCGGCACAACTACAGTTGACCTTAGCAAAGGTATATATGTCGTACCAGCGTTAGCCACCTCGACGGTTTTTGTAGCTCTTTCAAGATTTGTGGACGGATTAAAAACATTACAAATTTCTTCAAGCGACCCTGAAGGCATACCACTCAAGGTAAATGTCACCAACAAAGAACTTAAAAGCCTAAATCTCGATACAGATGAATCATATAGTCTTAACATCACATCAACCAGCATAGATATAGCGTGCTCTAATCATGTTGGTCTAACGCATGCTCTTAATACTCTTTCGCAGCTGTTATTTTTGCATAAAGGTGATGCATCTCTTCCGATCGCAAATATCAAAGACGAGCCTCGGTTTCAATATCGAGGGCTAATGATAGACGTAAGCCGACATTGGATACCCAAAGAAGTTCTTCTTGAGAACATCAGATACATGAGTGCGGCAAAGCTCAATGTCTTACACCTTCACCTATCCGATGATCAAAGTTTTAGAGTAGAGTCGAAGAAGTTTCCAGATCTGACTAGTAAAGGTTCAGATGGCAACTACTATAGTCAAGAGGATATGAAAGAGATTGTGACACTTGCTCAGTCTTTAGGCATTAGAGTCATCCCAGAGTTCGATATGCCCGGACATGTATCAAGCATACTCGCTGCATATCCTGATCTTGGTGCTAACACTTCAGCTAGAGCATTAGAAAAATCTTATGGTATACATAAGGCTGTATTAGATCCTACATCAGAAAAGACATATGCTTTTATAAAAACGCTTTTCATTGAGATGGCTACGCTTTTTCCAGATGATTACATGCACATTGGAGGAGGGGAAGTAAGATATGACGACTGGGCTTCTAATAAAAAGATCTCTGGCTTCATGAAGAAAAACGACTTGGCAAGTCCTATACAATTACAAGCATACTTTACTTTAAGAGTTCAGCGGATCCTTACAGGCTTAGGCAAAAAGATGATGGCATGGGACGAAGCATTGCGTCCAGAGTTACCTAAAGGTGAAGGGGTCATATTCCAATCAAGACTTGGACGTTCATCTCTCAATCAAGCAGTCCAATTAGGTTATAAAAGCATCGCTTCCTCTGGATGGATACTAGATCAAAACCTATCTTCTAGTGAAATGTATGAGATCGATCCAGTCTATACCAACAGTGAGCTAATAGTAACTCCAGACACAAGTGCATATCACATCTTTAGTATAGAAAGTACTATATCAGATAGAGACATTAGTGGCTTCTTATATGTCTTCGGTGAAAATCAAAACAATCTTAGCGGGTTATTTCAATTTCCAGGTCAAGTGATACCTTTTGAAAAAGCGTTAATGACGGGTGGCTCTTTCAAATTTCAGAATACCAAAGGATCAAGTAATATTAGTGCGCTGATCACTTACAGTTCAGACTTCTCAATTAATGGTAACTTATCGATAGACGGCTTGCCATTAGGTGTTTCCGGGTCTAAGGTAGGAGGACATGATGTGCCAGATGGCATGAAGCTACCACCACTTGCATCTACAAAAGCATTGACTCGTGACCAAGAAGAACTCATCATCGGAGGTGAAGCCTGCATGTGGACTGAGTGGGTTGATCAGCATAACATAACCTCACGTATCTGGCCACGAGCTTCAGTAGTGGCAGACAAACTATGGTCACCTTACCAAGAGATGTCATCTGCTACAAAAGCCTTTCAAAGACAAGTTCAATTTCAAAAGTACTTAGAAGCGCTTGGAATAAATTCTAATCAAAGTCGCCAGTCATACATAGAAAGCATAGCTGATTATCCTAAGGCTTTACAAGTAGAAACGTTTATAAGTGCATTAGAGCAAGTCAAGGGCAATAAGCGTTTTATAAACAATGTAGATCACAATATCGATGCACCACTTGATCAACTTGCAGATGTAGTTACATCAGAATCAATAGTTTCACATAACATAGGAGTGCAGATAGACAAGATAATAAACCAGGGATCCAATGATGAAACAGGGATGCTAATTGAAGCACAATTAACTCAATGGGCACCACTATATAGAAACTTAGAAGGCTACTTTAACAAAGGCAGCAAATTAGAATCAGTAGAAGTGCTGGCCTTAGCACTAAGCGATCTCGCTAAGATATCCCTTCATGTTATGGAAAGCGGAACGTTGACATCCGAAGAGTCAACTTACTACGACCGTCTTAAGCTCAACGCTCAGCGCGAAATAGATGGAGTATATCTTGGCCCAGCAAAACATATGATCAAACTAATAGACTCTTACAGATCACAACTATAATTGCAATGAGTGAGATCCGACCTATTGTAAAAAAGGATGCAAAGCGAATCGCTCTATATGCCAACAATCGAGAAATATGGCTGAACCTAAGAGACTACTTTCCCCATCCCTATAGTATAGATGACGCTCATGAATTTATAGAAATGGTCAATGGCCCAGGTCCTAATAAAATATTTGCAATAGCGAACAAAGAAGGCTTTATAGGTGTAGTAGGCATACACCCCTTAACAGACATATACAACTGTACTGCTGAATTAGGTTACTGGTTAGGAGAACCACATTGGGGCCAAGGCCATGTTACTAAAGCTGTCAACATGATGGTAGATTATACCTGGAAAGAAACTAAGATCGAAAGGATCGAAGCGGGAGTCTTTGACTTTAACCCAGCATCGATGAGGGTATTAGAAAAATGTGGATTTACGAAAGAAGCAATCAGGAAAAAACGACTGATCAAAGATGGAAAGCTATGTGATGAACACATGTACTACATGCTTCGACCATAGCATAATAAACTCCATCAAAGATTAGATTATACTGTGATAAAAGGTTGGCCTTTGATATATTACGGTTAAGTAAGAATATTATACTATGCAAATAATAGAAACGGCTAAGCAATATGATGCCATCATCGTGGGATCGGGGGCTGGAGGAGGTATGTCCGCCAATGTTTTGGCCAATAATGGCCTCAAAGTAGCAGTTGTGGAGGCTGGACCTTACTTTGATCCAAAAGATCCTGATACCATGACCCAGATGAAGTGGCCTTGGGATTCTCCAAGGAGAGGTGCTGGTACAAAAAGAGCTTTTGGAGAATATGACATGTCTTGGGGTGATTGGAAAGTTGATGGAGAACCTTATACAAATGAAGAAGGAACTGACTTTCAGTGGTGGCGAGCTCGGATGCTCGGCGGTAGAACTAATCATTGGGGAAGAATCTCTTTAAGATTTGGCCCAAAAGACTTCAAGCATAAAGATATAGATGGCTTAGGTGAGAACTGGCCGATATCTTATGATGATGTAAAGCCATACTACGATAAGTTAGACAAGATGATTGGAGTTTTTGGCTCTAACGAAGGGCGATATAATGATCCTGATGGATTTTTCTTGCCAGCGCCTAAGCCGAGGCTTCACGAGCTCTATTATATCAAAGGTGCACGAAAAACCGGAGTGGATGTAATGCCTTCCAGGTTATCTATACTCACAAAGCGGATTAATAAGGATCGTGGGGTTTGTTTTTACTGCAGTCAATGCAACAGATCTTGTAGTGCATATGCGGACTTTTCTTCAGGCTCATGTTTGATCTTTCCTGCTATGCAAAATGGAGGTCAGATAGACCTTTATACAGACTGTATGGTAAAGACAGTCACTACCGATGATGAAGGTCGTGCTACGGGCGTCTCATATATCAATAAGAAAGACAAGCAAGAATATGAGTTAAAAGGACGGACCGTAGTGCTTGGTGCTTCAGCTTGTTCTACGGCACGTATACTACTGAACTCAAAGAGCACCCAGCACCCTAATGGGCTTGGGAACAGTAGTGATCATGTAGGGAGATATCTACATGATTCTACGGGGGCAGGAAGGATGGGATTCATTCCAGAGTTAATGAATCGTAAGACGTATAATGAAGATGGCGTTGGCGGTATGCACGTCTATTCGCCCTGGTGGTTGGACAATAAGAAGTTAGACTTCCCTAGAGGTTATCATATAGAAATCTGGGGCGGTATGGGTATGCCATCTTATGGCTTTGGATTTAATGCTTCAGCTCTCAACGAACATGTTGGTGGAACTATGGGCGGTTATGGAGATAAGTTACGAGACGATGTAAAACGCTTCTACGGCTCTGTGATAGGGTTAGCCGGAAGAGGAGAATCAATAGCACAGTACGATAACCGATGTACCATAGATCCTAATACTGTTGATCGATGGGGTATCCCAGTTTTAAAATTCAATTATCAGTGGACAGATTATGAAAGGCTCCAAGCAAAGCACATGACTGAGACCTTCGATGAGATATTAGAGAATATGGGTGCAAAAGTCTTAGGTGACCGCCCTGGTAAGGATCAAGACTACGGTTTACTTAAACCAGGTCAGATCATACACGAAGTAGGAACGACAAGGATGGGAGATGACCGTCGTACTTCTGTAACCAATAAGATGCAACAACTACATGATGCTGACAATGTGTTTATAGTTGATGCTGGGCCGTTTACATCACAAGCGGATAAGAATTGTACTTGGACTATACTTGCACTGAGCATGAGGACATCCGAGTTTATTGTCGAAGAGTTCAAAAAGAAAAATCTATAATCATGGATAGAAGAGAAACGCTAAAAACACTTATGGTGGGCACGGTTGCTGGTGCTACCCTCTCAGCAACTTCATGCAAAGAGATTGAAAAAGCTACACCAATTGTAGGTACAGGTAAAAAGTATGGTAGAACGCCAAGCGAATTAGAATGGGATGAAAAGGTTTTTGCAGAATCGTTTTTAGAAAAACGTGAGCTGGAGACAATTGCAGTATTGTGTGATATCATATTGCCAGCAACGCCAACTGCTGGATCAGCTAATGATGCTAAAGTTCCTGAGTTCATAGAGTTTATCGTTAAGGATCTTCCTGACCACAAGTTACCGCTAAGAGGCGGCTTGATGTGGTTAGATGGATTATCCAATAAACGTTACAACAAGACTTTCGTCAAATGCTCTGATGCTGAACAAATCAGTATAGTAGATGATATAGCCTATCCAGATCCTGACAACATGAAACCTGACATGGGACCAGGCATTAAGTTCTTCGATCGAATGCGCAACCTTACATTGACTGGTTACTATACTACAAAGATGGGTATCGATGACCTTGGTTACAAAGGTAACATACCCAATATCTGGGATGGCGTACCTACTGATGTTCTAAAGGAACATGACGTAGACTACGATGAAGAGTGGCTAGCTAAGTGCGTTGATCAAGACAAGCGGGAAGTCATGGCAGAATGGGATGACAAGGGTAATTTGATTACATAGCTGACTTCTAAATTGCTTAGCTAAGTACAATTGAGTTATTATCTGAGATAGTTTGCAGTGCCACTAACTTTACGCTTAATTTAAAAACATAGAACCAATTAAAATTGTGTAGCTCTGGAGAATATGTAGTGGCGGCCAAGCTGAACTGGCTTAAAATGAAGAAAGTCTCATCAATCACATCCTCACAAAACGATGATACAGCAAGCACATTTATCTGTGATATCACTCAATTTGATTTTAACTGAGGGAATAGATTCTCCGATTTTGCTCAACTTTTTAAAAAGTTGAATGAATAGAAAAGTAGAGTGATGAAGAAGAATTTTAAATTCAGTTACATCCTAATAAATTGTAGTTTAAAAAGAGAGAAGAATATGTCCTAAGATTACAGAAAGCAAAATTGATGAAGAGAAGTCACTGAGGATTAAGCTTGACCCACGTATTATCGATACTCACCAAATACACTTTTAAAGAAGTAACTATAATTAAAAAAAGCCCACTGTAAAACAGTGAGCCTTTCGTTCATGTGTATTTCTTTTTTCTATTGTTCGGATACTCTTGATAGTATACCGTTGTCATCTTCTACAATCTCTGCATCTACAAAACCTCTGTTGATAGCTGTGATACGCGCCTTCTTAGCAGCATCGATGCTTTCAAATCCTCCAAGGATAAATATCGTCCATTCTCCTTTTGTCCATTGTTCTAATCTGCCAAGATCAAGAACATTGTCTACTTGAAACTTAAGTGGATCCATATAACTGGCCAACTTAACCTTGTAAGAGGATTCAAGATTATAATCATTGACCCAACCATTATCATCTGTTGTAAACGATGAGTTGGCAGAAGACGACGAGGATGAATTCAATATTTCATAGCTCGAAGTGGCTAAGACATCACGAGTGATGAATGCATCTCCAAAGCCATTGCTATGCACATCGTTAAGAACACGCTGTGCTTCATTTCTCGTACCATAAAATCCAAGTCTTATCTTAACAGAAGATGACTTAAAGAATCTATAAAGCTGACCATAAGATGAGAGTCTATTATAATTACTCATCAGGCCTTCTGATCTTTTCAAAGAAGCTAACTGTATAAAGTAAACCTCTGCATACTCATCCACTGCGACTGGCGCTTCGACAGATGGCGTTGTTATTGCTACAAGCTTTGCATCTGAAAAATCCATCAACTTAGCTTCGCTTACAATTGCGACAGACTCAGCAGAACTAACTGCTACTACTTGAGGTGCATCAGATGTTGTTGTATTTATAATAGCAGCAGATGGCACATCAGATCTATTTTCTTTTGCAAGATCATCGAGATTCACTGCCGGAGGAACATTGATCTCAGCATAAGCTAAAGCTGGCTCTTGCTTCATTAATTCGTGTGCGATATAGATATCATCTTTACCTCTTCCTCCAAGTCTATTGGACGTAAAGTAGATAGTACCATCTGACATATCTGGAGTTAAGTAGTAATCATCAGAAGGTGAGTTGATTCCTTTACCCATATTTACAGAAGTGGTCCACTGACCATCTCTAACTGTACTTGAAAAGTTATCATATCCTCCTAATCCAAAGTGATAGTCAGAAGCAAAATATAGTGTCTCACCATCGAAGAATGGTGTAATCTCGTTCCCAGGTGTATTAATCTCTGGACCTAAGTTTTCAGGATTTGACCATTTACCATCTTTAAAATAGCTCACATACAAATCAAAACCGCCTGAACCACCAGGTCTATTAGAAGCAAAGTATAAAGCGTTGCCATTAAATCCTAAATTAGGAAAAGCATAACTATACTCTATCTGGTTATAAGGAAACGGCTTCTCATCTGTGAAGTCTCCATCTTCATTAGTAAGTGCTACATAGATGCTCATATTACTTTCAGTAGAAAAGATCTGGTTAGATCCTGTCGTGAAAGTATTGCGCATGAACGCTAACATCCTTCCATCTTTAGAGTAGCTCACTGGTCCAAGATTATATATCTCCTTGTAATCAGGTCTTAAAAACGAAACTGTTTTATCAGCACCTGATTTAGCAACTGTGAATAGTTGATTACCCGTCTTATTGATATAGCTGTTATTCTTCTTGTCATGCTCTCTTTTCATATCATCTCTGAATGATCCAAAGATCACTTGATCCTTAAAGAAGGATACACCAAAGTCTGACTTACGTGAGTTTGATCCAAAGTTCACGATATCATACTTGTCAGGAGCTTGAAGTAGCGACTTAGCATATTCTGTACCCGCCAACATATGGTTAGCAACATCAGCATCTACAGAAGCATACTCAAAGAAGACAGACTCCGCAAGGTCATACAACCCTACTTTCTTTAAAGCTGTCGCATACTGAAGCTTATACTTCGGAGCTATTGTGCCTTCTAAAGAAAAAGCACGCTCATATGACTTCAATGCTTCTAACAGCTGATTAGTCATCAGATATGCCTCACCTAACTGAGCATATCCCGTTGCGTTCTCTGGGTATTTGGTAAGAGCTGTCTCATAGTTCTTAATTGCGAGATCAAAAGCTTTTAAGTTAAGCAGCTTCTCTGCTTTGTTAAATTCGCTTTGTCCGAAGCTCTGAAAAATCATGGCGATGCAAAGAGCCGTAGTAATAATTAGTCTTGGTCTCATAACGAGGTTATTGTTATTAATCTAAGTATAGGTCAACCATAATTGTCCTATAACGCAAATATATTAAATAAAATTACAATACGTATCTCCTTGACGGACATTATTGTTAGCCCTGTTTGGCTACTTTTGAGAGCAAATAGACCACAGCTATACCGGCTACAAGGCAAATGCATGCGATCAGCGTTCTGGGATCTTCGTATGTGGCAAACTGCTGAGGTAATAGATTGGTCTCAGATAAGATCTTAAATGATTCACTATCAGGAAGTTTTACAGGTTCGAGAGTGCTGGTCTCACCAGTAACTTTGTTATATACTGAAGTTATCTTCTTCCATGGCCAAAGCTTACCCAACGAGCCAATTAAGACGCCGATCATCGTAGCCATGGTATTGTTGGGATACTTCTTAAAGAGATAAGAAAGAATACGTGCAAAGGAGAATAGCCCGACAAAAGCGCCTGCTGCAAATATGCCAATTGGCATCAGTTGACTAAAGTCTTGATCTGTGATAATAGCCTTAAGGCCATTAATAATCTGATCATAGAGACCTAACAGTAATAAAACAAAGCTTCCGGATACACCGGGCAACATCAGCGCTGATATAGCTAAGCAACCCGATAAAAAGAGATAAATCGGATTGTCAGATCCCGATGATGGTACCAGATTGGTTATAAAATATGCGAATATGCCACCTACGATAGCTCCTATAATACTCGTAAGGGACCACTTGACATCTTTGGCCAGATAGGCTGCACTTGCCACAACCAGCCCAAAGAAGAAAGCCCAAAGCAAGATCTGATGATTCTCCAGCAAGTGACTGATCACCAAGATGCCCGTTACTAAACCAGCCCCCATACCGATCAATAGCCAGAGTAAAAACTTTCCATTGACCGCGTCCCAGAAGGCTTTTCTATCTTTTAATATCAAGCCAAGGTTAGCCGGTGTTATGCCCTTTATTGTCTCGAGTAACTCTTGGTAAATACCAGTAATAAAAGCTATGGTTCCACCTGAGACACCAGGAATTGCTTCCGCTACACCCATAGCTGCTCCCTTCAATGCTAAACCGATATTCATATGACGACTAGTTATAATGTAAAGGTAGTAAAAGATTACGTAGAGAGATATCAGAAGTCAGAGGCCAGATAGCAGATTTTCAGAAGCGAGATGTTAGAAGAGAGCCGAGATGGAAGAACCGAGAGTCGAGACGGAATTGAGTAATGCTCTATTGATTCATTGTTCTATGGTTGCACTCTTCCATTGATTCATTGTTTCATGGTTTCAATGATTCATTGAATTATTGTGATATTCTTTCATTGCTCTTTTTATAATCAAAAGACTTAACCTTATTATGAAGTTTGTGAGTGACATCACATGACTAGTTCTTGAGAGCTTATTGACATTTGGATTTTGATTGTCATTTTGA
>CALIHL010000030.1 GCA_938022935.1 uncultured Saprospiraceae bacterium | reverse complement strand
ATTTTAATCAATTAAAAGATGGGATCACGCCGAAGACAAAGGTGATCTCTATATGCAATCCCAACAACCCAACATCAACTGAAGTTGATCGTAACGAACTAAGGGCGTTTTGCCAGTCGGTATCGTCTGACATCTTGATCTCTCTGGATGAAGCTTATATCCACTTTTCTGAAGATGGAGAAAAGGGTAGTCTGGTCGACTTGGTCAAAACACAAGACAACATTGTTGTCGTCAGGACTTTTTCAAAAGCGTTTGGCCTTGCGGGTATGAGATTAGGATATGCGATATCTCATCCAAAGAATATCATGACACTTCAGTCTAAGCACACAGGATTGGATTTTTCAATCAGCAGTCTTAGCTTGAGTGCAGCTTTAGCAGTTATGGATGATCACGACTTCATTGATCATTGTAGAAAACAAAATCAAAAGGGTAGATCCATAGTATATAAAGCATTTGACAAATGGGGCGTAGAGTATGCTGACTCTTCAACTAACTTTATCTATGCGGCTTCTAAGGGATTTGATCCTGATGTAGTTACTAAGTTAAGAGATGATAAGATTATAATCACCAAATGGTCGGACATGACTGATCATATACGGATCAGTATCCAGACGCCTAATGAGATGGAACAGTTTGTAGAGAAGGTTGAGAAGTATTTGGTGTAAGCTCTTGGATAGTCTTGATGGATTAATCTGACTACAAAAGTCAAAAAAACCAAGCTCGCTTAGCTCTTCTTTTAAGTCTCCAACCTGTGCTTCTAAAGTTGTAGGATTCCATTAGCATAACTCAATGGGGAAAGGCTTCGGATTTCTACATCTTTAGAATAGTAGACGATCATAGAAGCATCCCATGTAGTGTCCATCTGAGCTTCTCCCTTTAAATAAAAGAATAAGAAGCTGATAACCAATAATAACTTATGAGAGGTGTAGTTACTCAACTGTTACTGATTTTGCAAGATTCCTTGGTTGATCAATATTGCAACCCTTGAGCTTAGCAGTATAATATGCCAAAAGTTGTAACGGGATACTTTGGATGATAGGATTAAGATATGAAGGCACTGCTGGCACATTTATAACATGATCCGCGATATTTCTTGGCAGTTCTACATCCTCGTTTTTCACAACAATCACCATCGCTTTACGAGCTTTCACTTCCTGGATGTTACTTATGATCTTGGCAGCTGATTCATCATTATTCACTATCGCGATCACCGGAAGATCTTCCTCTACTAAGGCAATTGGGCCGTGTTTCATTTCACCTGATGGGTATCCCTCAGCATGGATATATGATATTTCTTTTAGCTTGAGGGCTCCCTCTATAGCTATAGGAAACGATAGGCCCCTTCCAAGGTACAGTGCACTTTGTGCATCAGCTATATGGTAGGCTACACGCCTTGCGATCTTCTCTGAGACAGCAAGTGTTTTAGAGACATATGCAGGCAATTTTTTCAATTCAAATATCATCTCATCTAACCGCTCCTGTGTCAACGTGTTTTTGGTTTTTGCTATCAGAACTGTAAGCATGAGGATAGCAGAAAGCTGAGAGGTAAATGCTTTTGTTGAAGCTACT
Source organism: uncultured Saprospiraceae bacterium (assembly GCA_938022935.1). Taxonomy (GTDB): domain Bacteria; phylum Bacteroidota; class Bacteroidia; order Chitinophagales; family Saprospiraceae; genus JAJRXG01. Next base: position 4,742 of record CALIHL010000030.1, on the reverse strand, counting down.
CCGATTTCAATTCCTGCTTTGAGGTATATTACTTGGTCGGCGATTCTGGCTATTGAAGAGTTGACACCATTGACAATAGCCAAGGTTTTAACCCCTTTTGATTTTGCAATCTCTAGCGCCATCTTTGTATCTGCAGTTTCTCCGCTCTGAGAGATTCCTATTACAAGATCTCTTTTGCCTAGGGTGTGGCACTTGTATCTCATTTCAGATGCATACTCGACCTCAACATTGAGATGTGCATATTTTTCAATTAGGTACTCTGCTACAATCCCGCTATGACATGAAGTGCCGCATGCGGTAATTATGATACGATCGACATCATCCAGTACCTTACTTAACTCTTCACTATTGTAATTTGAAAAACCATTCAAAGTTCTTGATACGCTAAGCTTCTGCTCAAATATTTCCTTTAAGGTATAAGACTCAAAGTCTCCCTTGCTCACTGCCACTTTTCTGTAGTCAAATGGTAGTATATCTTGATCGATAGTAATGTCATCCAAAGTGTAAAATGCTGGTTCTTCATTTTGATGTAGTTCTGCTATGACCTTCTCCTCTAAGTATATTATTGATTTTGCAGAATGGTCAAAAGTCATGCTGTCTGAAGATACAAAATGACCTTCTTCGCCAAGACCGATCACCAATGGGCTTTCGCTACGTGCAGCCAATAGTTGATATTTGACGGAAGTATCATGTAGTACTACTGCATAACTGCCTTGTACATCTTGTAGTGCTCTTCCCAATGCCACTCTTGTACTGAGCTTGTATCTGATCTGATACCATTCTACAAGTTGAACCAAAACTTCAGAGTCTGTATCAGATTCAAAATTGAAGTCGTGAAATGTAAGCATCTCTTTTAATGCTTCATAGTTTTCTATGATACCGTTGTGAACAAGAGTTAATCGTTTTGACTGAGATTGGTGCGGGTGGGCATTTTGGTTATTAGCACATCCATGAGTGGCCCAGCGTGTATGGCCAAGCCCGATTTTTCCGGATGTGTTCTTGCCTGCACAGTATGATACAAGATCGTTTACCTTGCCTTCTCTCTTATGGAGATGCACGGAGCCATTGACGGTTCCGATACCAGCAGAATCATATCCGCGATATTCTAATTTTTTCAAGCCATTGATGAGTATTGGGAAGGCTTCGTTTTTACCTGAGTATGCTACTATTCCACACATAATATTTAAGTTTTTGGGTTAGTTTATGGTCTAATTCATCTCGTTCGATTTAACCGCAAGATGGATCAGCAAGCCCCTTGATTTTGGAGAATTTCTTGTTTTGGTAGCTCTTCTTCCTTTTTTGGGGGTATTTACGACATAACTATTTATTCAACATATGTGTGTTGGATATTAGAGAAAGAGCTTGATATGATGGGTTCTAGCGGCTTTTGGACTTATAGTATATTAATACTCTTCATTAACAATGGACGATGTGCTCTACTGATCGGTATCACCTTCGATCCGATGATCAGCGAACCCTCTTCTATATCTTTGATACGTCCGAGGTTCACGATAAATGACCTATGCACCTTGAAAAATCGAGGATGGTCTAATCGATTGTTTATTGATTTTAAGCTACCGTGAATAACATGGGTGATCGTATCTGTAATGATCTTTACATAGTCTCCAGCATTCTCAAAGTAATGGATGTCATCATAAGGTACTCTGATATACTTTTTATCAGACTTAACATAAATCTCAGATGAGTTACTAGCGATAGCAATATTGTTCAGTCTCTTGTTACGCTCGACAGCTTTTTCAATTGACCTGATCAGTCGGGCAGGTAGAATTGGTTTTTTTAAGAAGTCAGTTACATCATACTCAAAAGCTTCATATGCATATTCTTGGTTATTGGTAGTGAAGATGATCTGAGGTAGGTAAGATAAACTGTCAAGCAGATCTATGCCGGACATACCAGGCATCTCTATATCCAAGAAGATAAGATCCACTGATGTCGATTCTAAAAACACTTGTGCTTCTTCTCCTGTAGAGAAGGAGCCTACCAAGCTGAGCACTTCAGTTTTCTCACATAGACGTTGCAATGACTTCATGGCCATCACCTCATCTTCTACGATAACACATCTCAAGACTTCGTTCATATCTTATGCTATTGATTTTAGACGTTCTAACTGCGTCTGGATAATAGGCAAAAACTTCTTGGTCTCTTCGATGACTTTTTCGCATCGCTCTTGCGTATCACCTTTTTTAGAGGCTTTTAAATCTTCTTCTATATCTTGAATAATCTTAGATATATGAGACAGACCCACCATCGTAAAGATGGGTTTGATCTTATGAAGATGGGCTTTCAGGCTTTCATCAGTATCTTTTAAGGACCGGCTTAAAATATCGATTTCATCATCTATGATCTCCATATAGGTCTCAAATATCTCTATGGCATATGCAGTATCGCTACCATAAGCAGATTGAAGATAATCTATGTCAAGATCACTCATGTAGTGTGCACTTTCAACTTCTTGTGTATCAACATTGCTCGCTTCTAAGTACACTTTAATCATTGCGCTTAGCTGGTCCGGGGTAAATGGTTTAGATAAAAAGTCAGTCATACCTACTTCTTCCGCCATTTGTTTTTTCGAAAGAAAGGTTGATGCGGTAAGTGCTATAATTGGGACAGAAGCATTAGGATTGCTCATTTTCCTTATCATCTTAGTTGCTTCAAATCCATCTAAGACGGGCATCTGCAAGTCCATCAGGATGAGATCAGGAAAATTATCTTGACAGAAGTCGACTGCTTCCTGGCCATTGGACTTTACAATATATTCTATATTCCATTTTTCGAGTAGGCGAGTGAGATACTTTACATTCAGCTTATTATCTTCTACCACTAAGACTTTCTTTGACTTTCCTTCGTAAGAGGCAAAAACCATCGCACTGCCTATAGACTTTTCATCTTGAAGAACCTTCCCTTTTTTAACGGGCAATTCAAAATAAAACCTACTTCCTTTTCCTGGCCTGGATTCTAAATTTATCTCAGCGCCCATAAGATTAAGCAGTTTCTTTGAGATAGATAAGCCCAGACCAGTACCACCGTACTTGCTTCTTATAGCTTGATTGGCTTGCTTGAACTCATCAAAAACAGTTTTGACCTCATCCTTGTCTATACCGATACCTGTATCAGTCACGCTAAACAAAAGATTCAAATCAGTTGCTGTTTCTTTTACAACATTTACTTCAAGTGAGACACTCCCACTTTCTGTAAATTTATCACCATTACCATAAAGATTAAGCAAGACTTGATTTAACAATTGCTGATCCGTTATGATTTGATTCTTGATTTTTGGATCCACAGAATAGGTATAAGTCACAGCCTTGTCTTTGGACTTATGTAGGAAACTGCGCACTAATGAGCTCACGTCCTTTTCGATACTAAAAGTCTTGTCTTGAAGGACAAGCGTTCCCGCATCGATCTTCGACATATCGAGAATATCCGATATCAGGTTCTTAAGGATACCTGTTGAGCTAATCAGTATATCAACATACTCGTTTTGTTCTTCACTAAGAGGAGTATCACTTATTAGATGGCTCATGCCGATGATGGCATTAAGAGGTGTTCTGATTTCGTGACTCATGTTGGCCAAAAACTGTTTTTCTGCTTTCTGTGCTTTAACAGCAGCTTCCCGAGCCAATTCTAATTGATCTTTGAGCACTTTTTGTTTGGAGATATCCCTGGCAACTGCAGAAAAGTAAGTCTTAGAAGAATCATCTATAAGACGATTAACATTTTGCCCGATCCAAAAGATATCTCCTGGCTTACTTTTTATAGGAAACTCTTTATAATCAGCAGTGCGATCGCTGGACATGAAGTCAGCGTAGTGTATGATCAAGTCTTTTTTATAATCGTCTAATACAAACTCAGAAAAGTAATGCCCGATAATCTCCTCTACATCATATCCAAATCTATGAATACCTGTGGCATTCATATATGTGAATCTTCCATGATCATCAATATTGAAAAATATATCACTTGCTTTTTCAACCAAGCCTCTATACCTAAGTTCACTATCGGCAAGCTCCTTTGAACGCAGCTTGATCTCTTCTTCAAGATTTTCATTGAGCGCATGAAGTTGAGTATTGGCCTTGTACAGTTCTGCGGCTTTCTGCTCAAGTATGGTTTCTGCCTGCTTTCGCGCTGCACGTTCTCTGTCTAGACGCTTCTTTAGTAACTCTAGCTCCACTACTTAGCGGTTCTGGTTATTGTGAACTTTACTTCGCTTCCATCTTCATTAATCAGTGTTTTTTCAACCTTGCAGGCATCCTTATAGTGTAACAGTGACTTATGGATCAGTCCTTCTGCTAAGGAAGCCATCTTTCTTTCACTTTGATAAATCATGCTCATTTCATTTTCTTGATTGACTTGAGTGGTGAACTTTGGCAACGTCGCTTCAGGATATAACTTCAATACTTCTACATGGATATGAGAATCTATAGATTCTAAAAATGAAAAGGAATCATCATGCACAGAGAAAAACTGCGGATACTGCTTAAGAAAAGTGTCAAAGAGATATTCTCCAAAGCTCTTGAGTAAGGCTTCTGCAGGAATCTTAGATTTCTCAGATAGTTTGGTGAGAAGGGTTACAATCTCGCTGTGATGATAGGTTCCTACTGCTGTATAGATGCCATTCGAACTCAGCTCCGAGTTTTCTATCAAGTCATCGACCATACTATAGCCAAACTCAGCTTCAACCATGTCTAAAAACTCCGTGAAAACTATTCCTTTCATATCTA
>CALIHL010000029.1 GCA_938022935.1 uncultured Saprospiraceae bacterium | reverse complement strand
CGTGAGATCTTCTTCGGTAACCCTACTATTGTTGGCGGACAAGTAAGCCCTGACGGAAAGTATATATCTTTTATAAAGCCATACAAAGGCATGCTCAATATCTGGGTCAAAGAGAAAGATGCTTCCTTCGATAGTGCACTACCGATCACCAATGATCAAACGCGCCCGATCACTTCCTACTTCTGGAGTCGAGACAGCAAGTACATACTATACGTACAAGATAAAGGAGGAGATGAGAATTATCACCTCTACTCAGTCGATCCAAGCCAAGCAGCTTCAGGCATACCTACAGCGACCGATTTGACTGACTATGGAGCTATCCGCGCTATGATCATGGCACTTCCAAAGAAAGATAGTGACATTATCTATGTGGGCATCAATGATCGTGATCCTGCTTGGCATGATCTATACAAAGTCAATATCTCAACTGGTGCAAGAGAGATCATCATTGAAAACAAAGAATCGTTTAATGCATTCTATTTTGATCTCGATTATAAATTAAGGCTCGCCAGCAAATCAACTGCCGACGCTGGCATGGAAGTTCTAAGGTCAACAGCTGATGGATGGCAGACGGTGATCACGAGCACCGGAGACGAGGATATTTCAATATTGAAATTTAAAAACGAGAACCAAGTCTATATCAATACCAATATCGGTGATGAAGACTTATCATTCTTAGGCCTTCTTGATATCAACACTGGTGCGATTACAAAATTAGAAAGTGATCCTGATGGCAAGGTAGATCTCGGTGGTGCTATGTTCTCCAGTCTTACTGATGAACTCATAGGTACTGTATACACTTTTGAAAAGTCTCTTGTCAATTGGAAAGATGCTTCCTTTGAAGCAGATTATAAATTCTTACGAGACCACTTTAATCAAGCAGAAGTATCATTTGCATCAGGAACAAAGGATGAGCAACTTTGGATCATCGGTGTCAACTCTGATATTGATCCCGGCTCTACCTACCTATTTGATAGAAGCGATAGAAGCATTGACTTTCTATATACACCGAGACCAGAGGTGCCCAGAGAGCACCTTTGTGAGATGAAGCCTGTCAGCTACAAGAGTACTGATGACATCACCATCCATGGTTATCTTACAACACCAAAAGGAACAGAAGAACAACTCGTCCCGGGCATCATCATGCCTCATGGTGGACCTTGGGTTAGAGACAACTGGGGCTATCAATCATACACTCAGTTTTTGGCCAACAGAGGCTACGCAGTGCTACAAGTAAACTATAGAGGCTCCACAGGATATGGCAAGCACTTCCTCAATGCTGGAGACAGAGAATGGGGCAAGAAGATGCAAGATGATCTAAGCAATGGCGTCAAGCACCTCATAGATCAAAAGATATGTGACCCTAAGAGCATCGGCATCTTAGGCGGCAGCTACGGTGGTTATGCTACCCTCGCTGGCTTGACATTCACTCCAGACTTATATGCCTGCGGTGTATCCATCGTCGGTCCTTCTAACCTCTTTACACTTTTAGAAAGCATACCGGCTTATTGGGAGTCTGCAAGAGCGATGTTTCACAAGCGCATGGGCGACCCTACAACTGAAGAAGGCAAAGAACATCTTACTGCAATATCTCCATTCTTTCATGCAGATAATATCAAAGCACCGTTACTGGTTGGCCAAGGTGATAACGATCCAAGAGTGAAGACTGCAGAGTCAGATCAGATCGTCAGCGCGATGAAAAAGCATGGCCTTCCAGTGGAGTACCTTAACTTCCCAGATGAAGGGCATGGCTTTGCTAATCCGCAGAATAGCATGGCATTTATCTCAGTGATGGAGCGCTTCTTAGCGAAGCATTTGAAGGGTAGGCATCAGGTGGAGATCCCTGAAACGCTTCAGAAGATTGTAGATAAAGTCACAGTATAACACTGACAGTCAGCGCATTACATAGATCATAATCACTACTTAACACTCCCTTAAGACACACAAGGTCTTAAGAGACGTTTTGTTCGTATCAAAATGATTAACAATGGACTCTTCTAAGAAGCGCATCAAGTCATCTCGTAAGAGAGTGAACATTTTAAAAGTTACAGAATTTCGCGTTATCGCATATCTATGTCGCATCATGCCTTCATGGGTCAACCCTGATATGTTAACTTCAACTGGCATCCTCGGCAGTGTTATTATAGCGATAGGTATGGTACTCGGAGTAGACAATCCTTATTGGTTGTTACTATCTGTAGTTGGGTTTGCCATACAATGGTTTGGTGATAGCCTCGATGGCCGTCTTGCCTACTATCGCAATATCCCTCGCAAATGGTATGGTTGGGCCTTAGATATCAATGCTGATTGGATATCAGCAAGTATCATTGGACTTGGCTTTTATTTCTATTTTCCAAGTTGGAAGGTTGTCGCCTTTCTATTTGTCGTTGCTTATGGCGGCTCGATGATCTTAGCTCTGATGAGATATAAGATCGCAGACAAGTATGTGATAGACACGCACTTACTTGGGCCAACAGAGCTAAGGATTATCATTTCCATCTTCCTCCTTGCGGAAATACTTTTCACAGGCATTCTATGGAAGTTTGCACTCGTAGGATCTATCCTCTTGATGATCATCAACTTTAGTGACTCATTACAGATATTCAAACTTGGTGATGAAAGAGATATCACCGAGAAGGCGATGAAAGCATAGGTTTCTAACTATCAGACAACAATATCATTGGCTGTTCTAAAAGAAGCTAAAGCATTTGGCAAGGCGCAGATCTCCGCTTTTGTAGGAGGAGTTGTTGATTACCTCTTGATGCTAATTTGCGTGGAATGGTTTCACACTCACTACATAACAGGCATCATAGTCGGTGGCTTCATTGGCGCTGTTGTTAACTACTCGATCAATCGCTATTGGTCCTTTGCAGGGCATAAACAAGGCGCTCAGCAACAGATTGGAAAGTTCATCTTGGTTGTAATTGGAAGTATACTATTGAAAAGTGGTGGGACTACTCTATTAACTGAAGTCTTTCACATAGATTATAAAATCTCCAGACTCATTACGGATGCGATTGTGTCCTTAGGATTTAATTATGTGTTGCAGCGGTATTGGGTATTTCGAGGGCAGATGGGGGCTTAAGGGTTCTTTTCATTCTATGGACAACTGAGCGAAATCAGTGGCCTCTTACTACGCCAATACAGCTCAATAATCAAAATCTAACTGCTCGGAATTAAAGCTTTACTGTAGAATATTTTAACTCACCTTTCAATTGAGAAAAAAATCCATCAACGCAATTTTTAATTACTCAACAAAACTAATTCAACACATCAGTCCATCAACTCATCAGCTCATCATCAAAGCAACAAATCAACAAATCAACAAATCAACTAAGCTTATCTATCCGATTCAGCTCTATCGCCCTATATGCCATAGAACCAAAAGCCTTTACAACGTGATTGAACATCGCAAATCTTTGATCTTGAGTATGGCCATGTTTGAATCTATAATAGATCTGCTGTAAGACAACACCAGTCTTCCATAGTCCAAATGCATAATAGAACACTGGATGCGATACTTCCTTACCACTCTTTAAAGAGTAGAGATGTAAGAACTCCTCTCTCGATGGATTACCAGGCAGTACAGACGGATTCTCAAAGCTCTTGACAAATATGCCGGGATCATCAGAATTCATCCAATAACCCAATGTCGTACCAAGGTCCATAAGCGGATCGCCAAGTGTACACATCTCCCAATCTAAGATGGCTTTTACCTGAGTAAGATCGTTTGCGTCAAGGATGACGTTATCATGTTTATAATCATTGTGTATCAATGAGTGCCCCGACTCAGTTGGCTGATTATCATCTAACCAACGTCCTACATATTCTAATTCTTTCTGCTCTTCAGTTTGAGACTTTATATAGCGCTTGGACCAACCGTCCACTTGTCTTTTGATATATCCTTCTGGTCGGCCCAGCTCCCCGAGTCCAACCGCTTTATAATCTAATTGGTGAAGATTTACGAAAGTGTCAATGAGACTATCAGCGATACCTTTCACAAGCCCCGGGTCCAACTCCTTGCCCATATCATGACGGATGATGACGCCTTCTACCCTTTCCATCACATAGAATGGTGCGCCAATCACACTTTCATCCTCGCAGTACACAAGTGGTTTGGGAGCCTTGTTATAACCTTTAGAAAGTGCATCAAGTACGCGATGCTCTCTGCCCATATCATGGGCAGACTTGATCTTAGCACCAAAAGGTGGACGCCTTAGCACCATCTCACGATTACCAGACTTCAATAGATAAGTCAAGTTAGACGCCCCTCCAGGAAACTGCTTGATCTCAATTTCTTCTCCTATTCCTTCTATATGCTTTTGCAAATATGCCAATACCTCAGCGCTATCCAGATCTTCGCCTTTTCTGATGTCCTTAGCTTCGTCAATTTTCATTTTCTAAAAATAGATTCTTTTTGAAAAAATAAGATCAGATCGTATAATCAAACATAAGTCTTAAGCGCATCGGGCAGATGTGAGACATCGTTAAATCGCTTCATGGTCACTCTTTCTCCTGAGAATAAAAATTCGCTTACAGAGGTATTCTGAACTACGCCATTTAATCCGATGATATCTTCGTTTTCATTCATGCCAAGGACATGGCCAAGAGTAGCACTGATCGTCCCTCCACTCGTAAATAGGCCTATCGTCTTGCCTTTCTCGTTTTTATGAGTGTTGTAGACTCTATCATAGCCCTTTGCTACTTGCACTCGAAAAGCTGGCCAATCAAGATATTCTTTTGGCTGGACATGAGCCAACTGACCAGTCGCCCACATGGTCATCGCTCTTTCAAATATGAGCAATCCATTTTTTGTAAATAAAGAGGTATCCGCTTGGCGCTCTTCGTCCCATTTTCTAATTTGCTCATCTTCACTTTTGATCTGAGCCATTGATGTTTTCAGAATTTCCGGGCCTCTATGTTCTTCTAATTCTGACAATTCTACAGGATCCGGAAGTGCTATGTTGTATTTGGCGTAAGCCTCTTGCACTTTAGATAATGTCTGATAGTGGCGCTTGAGTGGACCTACATATATATAATCAAATCGCACTTCTCTCTTTGCTAAGCTTTCACCAAGTATCTCAGACTGCTCATACCCCGTAGGTGACAACTGATCATAATCAGCCTTACCATAAGATGCCTGCGCGTGCCTAAAGTATAAAAGTCTGGACATAATTATTTGCCTTTAAAGGATGGTTTTCTTTTCTGTACAAAGGCCATCACTCCTTCCATATGATCTTCACTTGCGATCAATGACATCTGCTCATTGGCTTCAGAAGAGATGGTCTCAAATAAGCCTTGCGTCAGTGATTGATTGATAAGTCTCTTAGTCGCTTCAAATGCCAACGGAGACTTTTCAACTAACTGCTCAGCTAATGTCTTCGCCGCTGCCATCAACTCTTCTGCTGGCACAACACTATTAATGATCCCCATATCAAGGCATTCGCTTGCAGGGATCTTTTCTCCTCCATAGATCACTTCCAGTGCTTTGGTATATCCAACCGCTCGTGTCAAGAACCAAGTTGATCCTGCATCTGACACCAATCCAATATTGACAAAGGCAAATCTCATATTAGCGTGATCGGCCATGATCTTATAATCACAGCTTAAACCAATACCTATTCCAGCTCCTGCCATAGGTCCGTTGATTGCGCAGATCACTGGCTTGTGCATCTCAGTGATCCGTCTGACGATACCGCCATATAGCGAGTTAAGGTCATCTCGTACATCCCTTGGCGAAGGGCGTTTAGAAAAATCGCTCATATCTGCTCCAGCACAAAAACCTTTGCCCGCGCCAGTAATGATGATCGCTCTGATGGCGTCATCGTTCTTGCAGTCATCAAGTACGTCAAGTAGCTTGTACTTGATATCTTGGTTAAGTGCGTTGTATACCGCCGGACGATTCAATGTAATCGTGGCTATTTTATCCTCTTTTAGAAGGATGACAATATCGTTGTCCATAAGTGAAACGTTTGCTCGAAGAAATACCAAAAGCTCGAAAGTAAGGTATTGCTTTGACATTATTATTGGCGATAGCTAATCGAACTAAACACTTGTTAATCAAAGAGCTAAGCACCTTTTAGCATGTCTTTACTAGGTGTATCCCTCTGACGGGAAATATCTTTTTTGATCTTACTCAATATCCTTCTAATTTGTAACCAGTAAGGCCGCAGCCATATGAAATTCCTAAACACGCCCGACGAGAGATTTGACAATCTTCCGGGATATAACTTTGAACCACACTACATCTCTATCTCACACGATATGCGTGTGCACTATATTGATGAAGGTCCACGGGATGCTAAAGAGACCATCTTATTGATGCATGGAGAGCCCAGCTGGTCGTTCCTTTATCGAAAAATGATCGATCCGCTTCTAGCTGCGGGATATCGTTGTATCGCACCTGACCTCATTGGGTTTGGTAAGTCATCTAAGCCAGTACAACAGTCGGACTATTCTTATGCAAGCCATGTATCTTGGATGCAAGAGTTTATGGATCAGTTAGACGCTAAGAACCTCACACTGTTCTGTCAAGACTGGGGCGGGCTGATAGGCCTCAGACTTGTTGCTAATGATCCTAATCGATTTGCACGTATAGCAGTATCTAACACTGGCCTTCCTACTGGAGACCATACGCCTCCAGAGGCATTTCTCAAGTGGCAGAAGTTCAGCCAGAAGGTAGAAGTATTTCCATTTGGTGGGGTCATTCAAGGAGCTACTCAGGTAGAGCTATCCGATGAAGAGTTAGCCGCATACCAAGCTCCTTATCCTAATGAAGATTATACCGCTGGAGCGAAAATATTTCCTGCACTCGTACCTACAAGCTCTGATGATCCAGAATCAGAAAATAATCGACAAGCTTGGAAGACTGTTTTTGCTCAGTGGACCAAACCATTGATTACACTTTTTGGAGATAAGGATCCTATTACTGCTGGCGGGGAAAAGGTATTTCACAAATTAGTGCCTGGCACAAAAGAACAAGCGCATGCTACTATCGAAGGTGGTGGTCACTTTATACAAGAAGACCATGGTCCTTTGTTAGCTGAGCATATTATAAAATTCATCGATGCCAACCCTTTATAAACTATGATAAACTACGGAACGAGGTTATTAGTCGATAGAGCTGATTATAGATCAACTCAAGTTGGACTCAGTAATGCACCAAACACAGACAATCTTAAAGATGGAGAAGCCATCCTGGAAGTCAACAAGTTCGCCTACACTTCCAACAACACAACCTATGCTGTTGTCGGAGACTTAGTCGGATACTGGAAGTTTTTTCCAGTTCCTGAAGAAGGTCATGGTATCATCCCATGTTGGGGGTTTGCGACTGTGACAGCGTCTAAGTGCGAAGGAGTGGTAGAAGGAAGCACATTCTATGGCTACTACCCTATGGGGTCTCACCTTGTTGTAACACCCGGTAAGATAAGTCCTCGTGGATTTACCGATGTAGTAGAACATAGGCAGCCTCTTCCTGTCATCTACAACCAGTATATCGAAACAACTAATGATCCTTTGTACAGCAAAGAGATGGAAGAGTTCTTGTCTATCTTTAGGCCTCTCTTTACGACATCATTCTTGATACACGATCAGTTTTCACAAAATGAATTTTACAATTCTAAGCAGATCATCTTAACAAGTGCGTCAAGTAAGACAGCACTTGGACTGGCAAGCTGCTTAAAGAATGAGTCCGTGAGGACCATAGGTCTTACCTCAGCACGCAATGTTGAGATGGTGAAAACAACTGGATATTATGATGAAGTATATGACTATGATCACATCAACGATGTGAAAAGTCTAACTTCTTCTTATGTAGACTTTGCAGGAAATCACAATATGCAGCTGGCATTACAAAAACATCTTGGAGCAGAACTTCAGTATGTTTGTAAAGTAGGCGTTGTACATTGGGAAGATCAAAAAGGACAAGAGCCGCTCCCGAAAGAAGGTAAGTTCTTCTTTGCGCCGACATATGCAGCACAAAGAATCAAAGAACTTGGGTTTCAAGAGTTTGGACTGAGGCTTTCAAAGAAGTTTGGATCCTTTGTTACTGATGCCAAAGAATGGATAAATATTAAAAATCACGAAGGTGGACAAGCACTAAGCGAGCTACACCTGAAGATGACAGATGGTGATATAGACGCGAAAGATGGTCACATCGTCAACTTTTAAATTAAACAAGCTAAAAAATAACATATGAATTTTGATTTCACAGATAAGGCGTTAGAGCTACAAGAAAAATTGAAAAACTTTATGGATAAACATCTTTATCCAATAGAGAAAGAAGTGCAACACTACTTCGAGCAACATGAAAACTTGTGGAAAGAACATCCAAAAATGGAAGAATGGAAAAAGCTTGCTCGTGAAGCAGGTCTATGGAACTTATTCTTACCAAAAGCTTACGGTGACCTAAGTCCTGGGCTCACTAACTTGGAGTATGCCCCACTCGCTCAAGAGATGGGTAAGTTACCGTGGTCCTCTGAGATCTTCAATTGCGCAGCGCCAGACACAGGCAATATGGAAGTATTCGCTAAGTATGGTACAGATGCACTAAAAGACCAATGGCTAAAACCATTGATGAATGGTGAGATCAGATCCGCATTCTTAATGACTGAACCAAGAGTAGCATCATCGGATGCAACTAATATCGAAACATCCATCGTAAGAGATGGTGATGAGTACGTCATCAATGGTCGTAAGTGGTGGTCATCTGGAGCGATGCATCCAAGATGTAATGTCTATATCGTGATGGGTAAGACTGATCCTTCAGCGCCAAGGCATGTACAACAAAGTATGATCGTTGTGCCAGCAGATACGCCGGGTATCAATGTGATGAGACCGCTTTCAGTATTTGGTCATGTTGACTCTCCTTATGGTCACTGTGAGATCGACTTGAGCAACGTACGAGTTCCTGCTGCTAACCTATTGTTGGGAGAAGGCAGAGGATTTGAGATAGCGCAAGGTAGACTTGGGCCTGGACGTATCCACCATTGTATGCGATTGATCGGATGCGCTGAGCGATCGTTAGAGTTGATGTGTAAGCGTGTTAACGAAAGAGAAGCATTTGGTAGATACATCAAAGACTTCAGTAGCATAAGACAAGACATTGCTAAGTCAAGATGCGATATAGAGCAAGCAAGACTATTGACATTGTCTGCAGCTGATAAGATTGACAAGTCTGGTTCTGCAGGTGCTAAAGATCTGATTGCTATGATTAAGATTGTTGCTCCTAAGATGGCATGTAAAGTGATCGATAGAGCGATACAAGCACATGGTGGCATGGGAGTCAGTGGAGATACTCCTTTAGCAGGCTACTTCACTTATGCTAGAACGATACGATTAGCAGATGGGCCAGATGAAGTGCACATGCATCAGTTAGGCCGCAACACTGTTAAGCAGGTTGTCAACTGATCGGAAGTACATTCCAACAATTACAAACTATAGAAGCGATGACCATAGGTCTTATATCAGATACGCATAGCTATCTCGGAGCAGATGTAATCAAACACATCGAGGATTGTGATGAGATATGGCATGGTGGAGATATAGGTGACTTGGCAACTGCTGAAGCAATCGAAGCCATTGGGCCACCCGTTAGAATGGTATGGGGCAATATAGATGGCGGAGAACTTAGAGTAGACTACAAAAAAGATCTAGTATGGGAGACTGAAGGCCTAAAGGTCTTCATGACCCATATCGGTGGCTATCCAGGGCGATATTATAAGAACCCTTTGAAGGTCATCAAAGAAGAAAAGCCAGGTCTTTATATCTGCGGCCATTCGCACATCCTTAAGGTCATGAGAGACAAAGAAAATGATCTCTTACATATGAACCCAGGCGCTTGTGGGTATAAGGGTTTTCATAAGTTTAGGACCTTGTTGAAGTTTGATATAATCGATGGCGGGATAAAAGATCTAAGGGCCATAGATCTTGGAGCGAGAGGAAGTGTTAAGCTTTAGATTTTGTTTTAAGAGATTATTCTTTTTCTACTCATTTATACTTTTCAGTATAAGCAGCTCGGACTTCTGGCTTCATATGTCCCAGCTCATCATAGTCCTCATCCTCTTTTATAATCTTACGGGCCAGCTCTTGACTCATCCTGATCAGAAAAACCCTATCCTCAGTTTCAAAAGGTAAGGCACTCACAAATTTCTTCTTTAAGTTTTTAAATGTGATAAGGTGCTTATCAAATCCATTCTGAAAGTGGAGCTTGATTTGCTCTTTGATTTCAGTCTCTAACTTGCCATAGTCCTTGACCACTCGGGGCTTACTCATTCTTATATTTTATGAGTTTATCATTTTATGCTTTTCAGAAAGACAGCTAATATATATGGAAACAATTAACAAACCTTTTCTCGAAAATATCTCCCTGTTTTTAGGGGTTTATTATTCGTGATTGATAGACAATCATTTTAGCTTTCGCTAAATCTGCTGAAATGTAAAACATATTGCCACTAAAACTAATTTATCAAGACGTTTTTCTTCAAGAATACTAGAAAATAGGTAAGACTACTCCCCAGAAACAAAAGGAGCGATCACTTCGGCCCAGATATCGTATCCTTTTTCATTCATGTGGAGGTTATCGCCAATGAAGATATCCTTCAAGACCTCGCCGTTGTCATCGCACATCGGTGTCCAAACATCTATAAACGTTATTCCTTCTGTGAATGAAGCCCAAGACTGGAGTGAGTAATTGAACGCTTTATAGTTCTCTCTCAGCTCCCACCTTGCTAAACTTGGCTTCGCTGCGATAAAGTAAATTTTTGAACCAGGCAATCGGCTTTGGATCGTTGCCGCCAACTTCTTTGCATTCTTCAAAACAGTGGCAGGTGCATGCTCCATGAAGATATCATTGTCACCTTCGTATATGAACACTTTCTTAGGTTTGTACCTGAAGATCAAATCATCCTGATAGTGTATTAGATCTGGTAAAGTTGATCCACCAAAACCAGTGTTGACAATGTTCTGATCAGGATAGTCATCTGACAGTGATCCCCAAAACCTCACGCTTGAGCTCCCCGTGAATAAGAAAACATCTGTATCCGTACTAACAGTTTTGCTTGAGACAATCCCTTCTACCTCTTCTTGAAATCGCAAAGGATCTTGACTATATCCAATGCTATATAAAAACCCTAGTACCAACAACAGTAGGAATCTTCTCATCACTTGTTCTAATTAATTACAAAACTCAGTTATACAATATATCGATAGATCAAGACTATATTTACAATGATATCAACTTGATCTCATCTACAATATAAGATATGATTCTAAGATATACGTGCATCCTAGTCTGCTGTTTTTTATCGTTCATCTCATACTCGCAAGTCAGCACAGCTCAACTCCAAGAGTTAGACAAGTATATCGAGTCAGCCAGACAACAATGGGAAGTGCCTGGCATGACGGTTACAATTGTAAAAGATGGAGCCACTCTTCTCTCAAAAGGCTATGGCGTCTCTTCTGTAGAGAGTGGTATGGCTGTAGATGCGAATACACTATTTATGCTGGGCTCAACTACAAAGGCAATGACAGCGGCAGCAATGGCTATGCTTGTTGATGAGGGCAAAGTGAAGTGGACGGATAAAGTAACTCAGCACTTACCTTGGTTTCAGCTTCACAATGCTTACGTTACTGGTGAGTTGACTGTCAAAGACTTATTCACCCACAACAGTGGGCTGGGCAATACTGATATGCTATGGACGCTTTGGGATTATAGCACCGAAGAAATTGTAAAGCGAATCGCTAAGAGACCATTGAGCTATAGCCTCAGAGGAGGTTATACATATCAGAACATCATGTACGCAACTGCAGGTCTGATCATAGAAAAAGTAAGTGGTCAAGAGTGGTCCTCGTTTGTACATAAGCGGATCTATCAACCCTTGGATATGGATAGTACATGTGCTTTAAAGTCTTGCGCTTTTGAAAATAGCAATCGAGCAGCACCTCATTACAAGTCGGACCAGGGTATCATCCAGATTATAGATTCTAATGCAGATAGCATAGGTTCTGCAGGATCTGCTTGGTCATCTTCTGCAGACATCCA
Organism: uncultured Saprospiraceae bacterium; assembly: GCA_938022935.1. Lineage (GTDB taxonomy): Bacteria > Bacteroidota > Bacteroidia > Chitinophagales > Saprospiraceae > JAJRXG01. The sequence continues at coordinate 74,106 of CALIHL010000029.1, read as the reverse complement.
GAAGTGGATGAAGTTTGTATTAGACAGCGCAGTTGTAGATGGTCGCAGATTGATCAGCAAAAAGAACTTCGAGGTTCTACATAGCCCTCAGATCATCATCCCAAAATCAAGCTTCTATCCCACTGCACAATTGACTAAACCTCACTTTACAGCTTATAGCTTGGGTTGGTTTTTACATGACTACAAAGGCGAGTATGTACAATTTCATACTGGAAGTCTTAATGGCTCTGGGGCAATCATTGGATTGTTGCCAGAACATCATCTCGGTGTTTATGTCATGGTTAATCTTGAAAGTGCAGAAGTCCGACACGCGTTGATGTATAAGGTCTTTGATCATATCATAGGACTTGGAGAAAGAGACTGGAGTACAGATATAAAAAGCATCTATGATGGCTTTGCGGCAGATAGTAAAGAAAGAAGAATGCGGCGCGCTTCAGAACGAGTCGCTAATGCACCTGCGGATATACCTGTTAGCACTCTTGAAGGTGTGTATACTAATGACTTCTTGGGTCAGCTAACTATTGAGATATCCGACAAACTGAGAATCAACTGTCGCAAGGATCGCCACATCACTTTCTCTCACTGGCACTACAATACTTACATGGGTAAGATCGAAGAGTACAAACAAGATACAGGTAGTCTTATAGACTTTGATCGCGATGCACAAGGCAACATCTCGTTCAACTTATACGGACACGAATTTGTAAAGAAGTAACACTTGTTAATGGCTTACCAATAAGCGATATTTGTTTTACAGGAGTCGTAAATCATTGAAAATCAAAGAAATATAAGGATTGAAGTATTAGGCGAAAGCCAAGAGAAACGATCAGTACTGGGCATAAGAAAAGCCCTTTGTAAGGAGGGCCATTCTTAAGGATAAGTATCCAACTCTAGTCTAAGTCATAAATAGGACTAATGTCCCAAGTATATCTTTGGTGCGTTTGATCGTTTTAACAGGAACAAATATACACTTCTTACATAAACAAGCAGCTTTTTAATTGAAATAATATATAAAATAAATCATCATGTATCCACGAGCTTCAATACTTGCTCCAAGTCCCTAATTAAATCGTTAGGATACTGTAAAACCTATGCTCATTCTAACCAGCCCTATATCCAGGAACATGACCTCAAATTGCTCGGCCGCTAACTCCGTGGCATAGCTTCGTTTCGTCTCTTAAATCTGGTATAATGTCCATGTTCAGACACGCTGAGTTAGATTTCTTTCCAAAGTAACTCTAATTGAGAAATGCACCATCAGGCATCTCTCCGATCACCTTGAAGTTTCCTCCTTTATTACTCATCACTTGACCCCATAGATTATGGTGTTTCGTCTTGAAAGCATAGTTACCATCCATATGAGCTTCCACCCATGAACCGTAGTCCATCTCATCTTTTAGTTGCTCTGGAGACCAACCACTGTATCCTAAAAAGAACTTGATGTTTTGTGGTAGGACCAACTTAGATGCTATTAAGAACTTGAGTTTCTCAAAATCCCCACCCCAGTATATACCTGGACCGATCTTGACACTATCATCCAAGATATCTCCCACATCGTGTATATAGTGGAGCGTTTCTTTAGCAACTGGACCACCAAAATACACCGGTGATTCGATCTCTGGGAAGTCATCGATGAGGTCATTCATCATAACCTTGATCGGCTTATTAAGTATAAACCCTACAGTACCTTCTGCCTGTGTATGTTCTGTGATGAGGATGACCGCTCTCTTGAAGTGAGGGTCCATCATATAGGGCTCTGCTAATAATACTTGCCCTTTTCGTATTGGCTTTTTGTTTAGTCTTCTTGCCACAGTTCTGAGCCTACTTCTCTTGATATCTTACGAAGCATACCGAGTAAGATTTTACCTCGACCGCCTACTTCTATGAAGCTTTCAGTTCCGTCTTCGATCATACGATTGATAGATGCTGTCCATCGTACCGGGCTGATGACTTGACTGATCAAATTACTTCTTATTTCTTCCGCCGCCGCATGTGGCTTCGTATCAACATTCTGATAAACTGGGATGCGTGCATCCTTCATGTCTACAGACATGATCGCTTCCTTAAAGTCATCCATTGCCGGTTGCATAAACGGGCTATGAAAAGCGCCACCGACCGCTATTTCAAGCGCTCTCTTAGCACCAGCCTCTTTACACATTTCTATAGCTGCTGTTATCCCTTCTTTCGAGCCAGATATAACCAACTGTCCAGGACAGTTATAGTTTGCTGGTACAACATCATCGATCTCTGCACATATCGCTTCTACTTTCTCATCGTCCATCCCCAATACTGCAGCCATGGTGCTTGGATTTTGTTCGCAAGCTCTTTGCATAGCTTCTGCACGATTGCGTACTAACTTGAGTCCATCTTCAAAAGTCATGACGCCTGCCGCAACACAAGCTGATATCTCGCCCAATGAATGACCTGCTACAGCCACAGGTGCAGCTGATCCCTTGTGCTGCTCATAGACCAACATGCTATGCAGATATACTGCTGGTTGTGTATATATGGTCTCTGTAAGTTTCTCTACAGGGCCTTCTGACATGATTGCACTGAGCTTGTAACCCAAGATGTCATCTGCCTTATTGAGCATCGCTTGAGCTGCTTCAGAGCTTGCTGTGATCTTTGCTCCCATCCCGACAAACTGTGCTGCTTGCCCTGGAAATAAAAGTGCTGTCTTCATCTTAAATCTATCTTAAATGAGAACCAATTAAGTTTAAAAACTCGGTTCTGGTCTCTACATTTCTAAATTCTCCTGTAAAAGCTGAAGTTGTAGTCGACGAGTTTTGTTTTTGCACACCTCTCATCATCATACACATGTGCGCTGCTTCTATAACAACTGCTACTCCAAGCGGCTTAAGCGTATCCTGGATACAATTAAGTATCTGGTCAGTAAGACGCTCCTGTACTTGCAGCCTTCTGGCAAATGCATCCACCACACGAGGCAACTTGCTTAGTCCAACGACATATCCGTCAGGTATATAAGCGATGTGTGCTTTCCCAAAAAACGGTAAGATGTGGTGTTCGCAAAGTGAGTAAACCTCTATATCTTTGACGATGACCATCTCACTATAATCCTCTTGAAAGAGGGCACCTTTAAGTATCTCTTCTGGACTTAGGTCGTAGCCATGCGTCAAGAACTGCATCGCCTTAGCAGCACGCTCAGGAGTCTTCAATAACCCTTCTCTAGTTGGGTCTTCATTGACCAACTTCAAAACCTGCGAGAAGTTCTCTTTTAAAGACTCTGTGATTGCTCCTGAATAAATCTCCTTTTTCTGATATCCCATATCTCTTTCTGTCTATAGTCCTAAACAAACAACAACGCTATAATAGCCTACTTGTTTATTGAAGCTCAAGAAAAGCAGATTGTCAGAATTCATCGAGTTAAAACGGACATTTATCCTAAAATAAAAGAGCTATCTCATTTTAGGCGTTAGTTTAGCCCCATGTTTATCACCACTGATAACGATCATAAGTTTTATGAGTTGATTGAAAGAGGCGTTCAGCGAGGACTCCTCTATCATATCTTCTTTTGGGTCATATTCTTCCTGTTCATGGTGATCAATCGACCCGAAAGCGTCAGCCTTGGGGCAAATATGGTTCGCCAATCCATCCGAGTTATATTCTATATCATCATTGTATACGTCAACTTGTACTATCTCTTTCCTAACTTCTTAAAGCTCAATAAGCTCTTTACATACCTCTCTTTATTGATCATATTAGTCGCTATAGCCACACCAATTGAGGTTTTGCTTCATCATTTCTTGTTTTCTGCTGATCATATTCCTTTAGCTGAAGAATTCACTTTTAGCCGAAACAGTGCCGTGTTTCTGGGAACATTCTTTGTTGGATTCTCTTCGTCTATATATAAGATCATCAATGACTGGATGGAGCACCAAAGAGAGCGGATGGACTTGCAACGTCAGAATCTAACATCAGAACTGAAGTACTTAAAGACACAGATCAATCCCCACTTCTTCTTCAATACGCTCAACAGTCTATATGCTTTGACCCTTAAAAAGTCGGATAGAGCGCCTGAGATAGTGCTAAAGCTATCTGACATGATGAGATATATGCTGTACGAAAGTAACGAGCGGATGCTTTCGCTGGACCAAGAGATCAGCTACATCGAGAACTACCTCGACCTCGAAAAGCTAAGACATGGAGAGAACTTCAAGATCGAGATGAATATCAAAGGTGACCCTGCAGGTCATAAGATAGCACCGCTGATGTTCATACCATTTCTTGAAAATAGCTTTAAACACGGCATAGATCACGAACTAAAATCAGGTTACGTATCCATCAATCTGGACATAAAACCTAAAGCACTTCACCTCAGTGTAATCAACAGCCTACCTCAAGATGAGATAGTCATAGCTAAGGAAGAAAAAAAGGTAGGTGGTATAGGACTGACCAACGTTCGTCGAAGATTGAATATATTATATCCGAAAAGACATAAATTAGAAATCAACAAGACAGATAAAGAGTTTCAAGTAAACTTGGACCTCCAAATCAATAAATCAACAAACACTACTACATGATCAATACGATAATCGTCGACGATGAACCCCTTGCACTTGAGATACTCGAAGCGCACATCGGTAATATCCCTGAGCTAAACCTTGTTGCAAAATGCAGCAATGCCATGGAAGCCAATCAGGCACTTAGGGATCATGATGTTGATCTTATGTTTTTAGATATCCAGATGCCACAACTGACAGGTGTGGAGTTTCTGAGGTCATTGTCCAATCCACCTTTGGCGATATTCACTACCGCTTACGCAGAATATGCAGTTGAAGGATTTAACCTTGAGGCTCTGGATTATCTTTTAAAACCTATCAGCTTTGAGCGCTTCTTAAAAGCTTCGAACAAAGCAATTGATAAGTTTAAGTCAGAGCGAACTGTAACTGTGAGCACAGACTCTGAAGATGACTTCTTCTTTGTCAAAAGTGATAAGAAGATGATGAAAGTCTACTATAGAGACATCCTATATATAGAAGGTCTTAAGGACTATGTTATCATCAGAACGGAGACGGGCCGGGTCATCACACTACAGACGATGAAGAGCTTGGTTGTAAAGTTACCAAGTGACATCTTCCAACGGATACATCGATCCTATATACTTAACCTCAACAAACTGAAAGCTATCGAGGGCAACATGGTAGAGCTAGTCGAAAAAGGACAAACGAAAATGATACCTATTGGCAAGAACTATCGTGATGAACTGTCAGCGATTATAGAATCTAAAAAGCTATAAGACGAATTATAAGTTAGTCTAAACTTAGGAGATTAAGATCTGATCTTTTCTATTATTGAAATCGGTGATCTTCTTTTCTGAAGACTCTTTCATCGCCATCAGTTCAAGGACACAGCTATTGAGGTGCCGATACAAAAGGTTAGCAGACTCTGAAGCTCGTGTCAGCTGTTGCTGCATGATCCAATCTGTAATTAGATTGCCAAAGAAGAAATCAGAAAACTCCGTAAGCTCCTGAGGATTGATTGTAAAGGTGATTTCTTTCCCGATATCCTTTAGTTCATTTTGAAAAATGTTGAGATGATGCTTGACTTGATAAGCAAGATTACGCGCTCTATCTATCGCATCTCTTCTCATTCTTCTTTGACCATTTTGTCTAGATTGATGAGCTGGCCATTGTCCCCAGTTTTTAACTTTGCCCAGTAGTACTACGATCTGCTGCATTAGATTGTGACACAACTTACAGGCTTCAAGCGCTTCTTCTATTTCTACTTTGTATCGATAGGTTTCTTCCAGTTGTGTGCTTAGACTCAACAGTTCTTTTCGCAGCGTCGGGTTGCTTTTTATAATCTCTTCTTCCCTTTCGTTTTTTAGACTTTTAAGTCTTTGATTGAGATTTTTACGAGAAGTGATTTTGGCTTCCAGGATACTGAGTTCATATTCTAACAAGTCTATGGTGTTGTTCAAGTCTTCTTCTTTTAGCGAAAGCTCTAAGTACTCTTGCCGTTCCTTCTCTAACTGCTTTTCTTTGTTGCCTAAGACTTTATAAAATATAGCCTTTGTCGATAGTCCCTCTAACTTCTCGATATCTCGAAGTTCTTTATTAAGCTTTTTGCCCAAACCTTTGAATTCTGCTACAGAGTCCTTCAGCTCTTTCTTGGTTAACTTAACTTGATCTTCTACTCGTTCGAGATGAACGATCTCTTTTATTGTGTCTTGTATATTCTGTTGTATCTGAGTTAGCATATATCCCTTGGCTTGCTTCTATCAAATGTAGCAAACTCCAGAAACTTATGATCTAGATGATTCAACATCAGACATATAGAGATATTCATATGTATCAGTCATTTTTAGTATTATTGTAATTCATGTGCATGTCCAATCTATTAAGCAAACACCTTTTTTAAATAAGAATTACAATGGGAATATTTAGCGAGATCAAAAAACTATTTTTTGTTACCAAGTCAGTCGGCAAATCTGCTGCGGGTAAAGGATTTGATATGGCCAAAGATGCGGGTGGCGATTTAATGGATAAGGCAGGTGATCTTGCTGGTGATATAGCCGAGACAGCTGGATCAAAAGCTGCTGAACTGGGCGGTGACTTAATGGATAAAGCAGGTGACTTAGGCGGCACATTAGCCAACAAGACGGAAGGACTAAGAGATGCCATTCTTCACTCAGCAGAAGGGACCATCAACATGGTAAATAAAAGTGAAACACTTAAAAATGTAGCTTCCACAACAGAGCGCATTGGTGAGAAGGTATTGAGCACCGGTGAAGACCTCATCAATAAAGGTGGCGATGCGGTTGAAGCTTTAGGCAGTAAGATCCTGGGCGAAAACAATGAAAACCTTGAGATGGCCAAAGATTTCACTGAGAAGGTGGGCACCAAGGTCATAGAAACAAAAGACAACATCGTTGAGAAAGCTCAAGACATATTTGAGGATATCAATGACAAGATTGACGAGACTGTAGATAAGGCCAAAGCAGAAGAAGCCGCTGAAGCTGCAGCTCCGCCACCAGAGCCATTTCATGAAAAAATCAGAAAAGAAAAAGACGATTCTCTATTAGATGGTACGGATGATTTTTTTGCGAAAGCAGAAAAGTTCGCAGATGGAGACTATGCTGGTGCACAAGAAGGCATGATCACGATAGATAAGGAGACACACGATGTTGAGAAAAAAGTAGCTAAAGCTGGGGGCTTTGTGGATCATGATGGAGATGGTAACGAGTTAGTAGATGATGCTATGATCGTCGTAGATGAACAAAAAGATAAGATGGTTTCCGAGATGGGAGACATGATGGATAAAGCTGCAGATGCTATGGGCGATGCAAAAGATGCAGCTGGAGATATAGCTGGAGATGCAGTTGACAAAGTAAAAGACGGTGCTAAAGGCATGTTTGGTAAAGTTGGAGGCATGGTGGCTGGCGCAGCTGCTATCGGCGGTGCCCTTATGGATAAAGCTGGAGATGTTGCAGAAGGAGCAAAGAATGTTGCCGGTGATGCCTTAGCTTCTGCTAAGGATGCAGCAGGAAATGTGGTAGAAGGCGCTGGCGACTTAGCTAATGCTGCCAAAGATAAGGTAGCAGATGCTGCTTCTGGTGCAACGAACTTAGCCGGTGATGCCTTAGCTTCTGCTAAAGATGCAGCAGGGGATGCATTAGAGGGTGCTGGCGACTTAGCTAATACTGCCAAAGATAAAGTCTCAGATGCCGCTTCTGGTGCAACGAACTTAGCTGGGGATGCTTTAGCTTCTGCTAAGGATGCGGCAGGAAATGTGGTAGAAGGCGCTGGCGACTTGGCCAATGCTGCTAAAGATAAAGCGGGCGATCTCATCGATGACGCAGCTGATGCTATCGATGGCGACGAATTGACATAATGGCAAGAACAAGGTCTTTTTGGGGTTGGGGTTATGAAGACTACCAACTTGACCAACAATCAGTTGATGGATATAAGGCATTATTAAGTGCTGCCTTAGGTATTGAAAAGTTCAGATCTACACCGATACCAACTATCGAGCAATGCTCTATTAGAAAATCAAGATTTGAGTTGGCCGCTGGACTTGAGGACATCTGTACAGATGATTCCCTAGAAAGAGCACAGCATACCTATGGCAAATCATTCAGAGATGTATGGCGAGGAGCGAATGGCATCTTTGACAATTCTCCTGATTATATCGCCTATCCAAAGACAGAAGAAGATATCGTTCGCTTGTATGAATTTGCAGAGCAAGCTGATGTCTCAATTATTCCATATGGAGGAGGATCTTCAGTCTCTGGCGGTGTTGAGCCAACAAAGGATGATCAGTACAATGGCGTGATCACCGTTGACATGAAGCACTTCAACAAGGTGCTGGAGATAGATCAAGTCAGCAGAACTGCAAGAATACAAGGAGGCATCTTTGGACCTGAGTTAGAAAGCCAATTGAAACCTCATGGATTGACACTTCGTCACTTCCCTCAAAGTTTTGAATTTTCTACTTTAGGCGGTTGGATAGCAACGCGATCAGGTGGGCACTACGCTACGCTTTATACTCATATAGACGAGTTTGTACAATCTGTACGAATGGTTACACCGCATGGCATCATGCAGTCCAGAAGACTACCAGGTTCGGGGGCGGGACCAAGTGAAGAGCGATTGATCGCTGGTTCTGAAGGCATACTCGGCATCATCACAGAAGCTTGGATGCGACTGCAACATATACCAAAGTACAAAGCCTCTAAGGCTGTGTCATTTGCAGGTTGGCAAGAAGCAGTTGATTGCTGTCGCGAAATATCTCAATCAGGTTTATTCCCTAGCAACGCAAGACTCGTAGATCCTATGGAAGCGATGTCCAATGGACTTGGCGATGGTCAGTCGACTATGATCATCATTGGATTTGAGTCAGCTCATCATGATGTATCTGATCAAATGGACAAAGGATTAGCCATCTGCAAAAAGTATAATGGGTCATGGAAAGAAGATCAAGTAAAGAAAGATAACAAAAGAGATAAAGCTGCAGACAATTGGAAAGCTGCATTCTTAAGAGCACCTTACTTAAGAGACCACTTTGTCCGCATGGGTTGTATCATGGAGACGTTTGAGACAGCAGTGACTTGGGATCAGTTTGAAGCATTTCACAAAGGCATCATCTCTTCAGCCAATGAAGCGATCGAAGATATCGCCGGCGGAGGGTTCATAACTTGCAGGTTTACACACCTGTATCCTGATGGACCGGCACCCTATTACACCATCATCGCAAAAGGACAAACTGGAAACGAGATCGAACAGTGGAATACGATTAAAAAGATTGTCTCAGATCAAATTATAAAACTGGGCGGGACTATTACTCATCATCATGCTGTTGGCAAAGATCATCAAGCCCACTATGAGCAACAACAATCAGACATATTTGGCACAGCGCTTAAAGCTGTAAAAGACAAATTGGATCCAAAATGGATATTGAATCCAGATGTGCTGATTAGGAAGTAATTTATCTATTCTTTAGGTGCTTGATCAATAGTTCGGATGTCATCTTTTTTAATAATGATTCAGGATCATTCATGGCCTGATCCATTCCACCAAAACTCTCTAAATCATAAATCGCTGATACTGACTTTTGATCCTTAGATTTCAGTCTATTCTGACCACAGACTGCAACAACAGGGACACCTAACTTTTCTGCCGAAGAGACCACCCCACTAAACACTTTACCTTGAAGTGACTGCTTATCTATTCGTCCTTCACCAGTGATGATTAAGTCTACGCCATTTGCGACAGCGTCAAAGTTGGCTTTGTCTTTTATAAAGTCTATACCTGAGATTATATCACCATCCAAGAACGCCAACACACCTGCCCCTAAACCTCCAGCAGCACCAGCGCCGGGTATCTTTGCGATATCCTTTTTTAGAAACTTGCGGCATCGCTTAGCCATCTTTCGCAAGCCTTTATCTAAGATCTGGATAGCGTACTTGTCGGCACCTTTCTGAGCAGCATACAATTGAGCAGCTCCGTTCTTACCATACAAGGGATTGGATACATCGCAAACTCCATAAAACCGCACTTCGCTCTTTCTATATTTCAAGACTTTACTGATCTCCATTATAAATGCTAAGCTCAGTCCAACAGGAGGCACTTCATCGCCATCTCTATCTCTGAACTCGTAGCCCAACGCTTCAGCCATGCCTATGCCCATGTCATTGGTCGAGGTGCCACCTAAAAACAAATAGACATCTCTAACACCATGTGATATTGCATCCAAGATCATCTCTCCAGTCCCATAGGTGGACGTGTATAAAGGGTTATGTTCATCCACTTCAAGTAAGCCCAGTCCTGATGCAGATGACGACTCGATATATGCGCTATCTCCATCTTTAGAGATGCAATATTTGCTCATGATGGATCGGCCCAATGGGTCTTTGACGAGAACAGATTGTTCTTTAAGATCCAGATAACTATGAAGCGTTGCGATCGAACCTTCTCCCCCATCTGCTAATGGAATAGAAAACGTCTCAATTGACGGATCTAATTCTTCAATACCTGAAGCTATAGCTGTACATGCTTCTGCCGCTGTAAGTGTGCCTTTAAACTTATCTGTCGCGATTAGTACCTTCATAGCTTCAGCATATTAAAGTTTGCCAGCGATATCTGCTGGACTATATTCTATAGACTTCAACACTTTGTTGTCTCCTTCTCGGTAGACTAAGTACTCGTCTCCTTTTTGGATAATATGTGAGTCTGTTCCTTTTTCTGATTTATAATGTGCTTGGGTGCGCTTTGCAACCTCCATAGTCTTACAAGTCTTGCTCATATTAGAGCGTTGCACTTCGTCAAAGAGTATCTTAAACTTATCAGCCATACCAAACTCTAAGATCGCTCCAGACAAGACATACTGGATATCGCAGAGTGCATCCGCGACTTCTACAAGATCATTCTCAGCTATAGCTTCTTTAAGTTCGTTGAGTTCTTCTTGAAGCAAGTTGACCCTTAGCATACATCGTTCTGGTGCTGGGATCCCAGGTTCATCAACTATTGGCAGATTGAAAGTGTCGTGAAACTTAGCTACATCATTAAGCCCTTGTGGCTCATTATACTTTTTACTCATGCTAATTATCTTTTCCGATATTGTGAATGTCCTTGAACGCCACAATTAACCACTTATTACGAATAAGCGCAATATGAAACGGAAGGAATTTTTAAAGAAAGGAGCAATAGTTGGGATCGCTGGATCAGTATTGGCGACAAGCTGCAACACCTCAGAAGTTTCAGACGTAGAAGCACCAAACATCATCACCAATAAAAAGTACCAATGGAAGATGGTCACTACATGGCCACCTAACTTCCCTGTGGTCGGTACAGGGTGTAACGACCTTGCAAAATGGATCAAAACTATGTCGGGCGGTCGTCTGGAGATCAAGGTCTATGGTGGCAACGAGTTAGTGCCACCTTTACAAGTCTTTGAAGCCGTCAGTGGTGGGTCCGTTGAGATGGGCCACGGTGCATCTTATTATTGGACGGGTATCGAACCGGCGTTTGCATTTTTCACAAGTATTCCATTTGGCATGAACGCACAACAGATGAATGCTTGGATGGAATTCGGTGGTGGACAAGAGCTATGGGAAGACACTTACAAGCGTTTTAACATACTACCCTTCTTTGCAGGAAATACTGGCGTGCAGATGGGCGGCTGGTTCAATCGCAAGATTGAGTCTATGGACAGTTGGAAAGGCTTGAAGATGAGGATGCCAGGACTTGGTGGTAAAGTAATATCAGAAGCTGGAGCAACAGCAGTATTGTCCCCCGGGAGCGAGCTATACACCAACTTAGAAAGAGGGGTTATCGATGCCACAGAATGGATCGGGCCATACCATGATTATTTGATGGGATTTCATAACATAGCCAAGTACTACTATTATCCAGGATGGCACGAACCAGGGTCAGTACTTGAAGTCATCATTAATAAAAGAGACTATGAAGCTTTGCCTCTTGATCTTCAGGAGATCGTCAGATCAGCGTGCTATAGAAGTAACCAGCGGATGCTCTCTGAGTTTGAAGCCAAGAACAATGTCTATCTTAAAAAAATAAAAGCTGAAAGCGATGTTGAGATTCTATCGTACCCAAAGGAAGTCATGACTGGGATGAAAGAGATCGCACTGCGGATCTATGATGAATTGGCTCAGCAGGATGCCCAAAGTGCGAAGGTCTACGAATCGTTTAGATCTTTTAAAAATGATATCACTCAGTGGAGTCAGGGTGCGGAAAAGGCCTTTTACAATGATATTGGATAAGTAATCACTGTCCGAGATCTGTGTTATCTAGTAAAGCTTAGACAGCGATTCTTTTTTAGACTGAACATAACGGTCAATCGCTTGTAGTCTTGCTTTACTTTTTTTTCAAAGAAGACAGACTTTGATCTTTTGCAATCTGCACCAAGCTTTTATTAAGCTTCTGTTGCTCCCTCAGTCGATCTTGTCTATATCCTCCTGCGTGTATGCCAATGTCCATAACTTATCAACTATGCGCTGGTTTTATAAGTTCCGCATATATTAAGTATGTTGGTGGCATGGAAGAATTCAAACTCAAGGAAGGTCAAGACTTTATAGAACTACTCAAACTTCTAAAAGTCAAAGGTTGGGTTCAGACAGGTGGTCATGCTAAGATTGTAATCGATGAAGGTGAGGTCAAGGTCAATGGCAAAAAAGAGTATCGCAAGAGAAATAAACTAAGAAATGGAGATATGATCGAGTATGACGGTCATCAAATCAAGATTGGGTAAGTTTGCAGTATGATGCGATGGGACAATTGTTATTCCAATAAAAGAACAGGTACAAAGCACAAGACGCTTGTACCTCGTACAGAATATCAGCGTGACTTTGACAGACTCATCTTTGCTTCATCCTTCAGAAGACTGCAGAACAAAACGCAAGTCTTCCCACTACCTGGTAGCACCTTTGTTCATAACCGATTGACCCACTCACTTGAAGTAGCAAGTGTAGGTAGATCTTTGGGTTCTATTGTTGGCAACCACATCGCCAACACGGAGATCAAGAGTGATGATGAAGAGTCACAGCTCTTCTACATGATCGACTTGGCAAGTGTCATAGCTGCTGCTTGCTTGGCTCACGACATTGGCAATCCTGCCTTTGGTCATAGTGGTGAGAAAGCCATATCCAACTACTTTATAGAGAATGCTGAAACCATCATAGAAGGTCAATCTCTACGGTCATTCTTTGATGATAAAGAGTGGCAAGACCTTGTCACATTCGAAGGCAATGCTAACGCCTTAAGAGTACTTACTCATCCATATCGAGATAAGCCAGTTACTGGTATGGGCTTAACCTACTCTACCCTTGCTTCTATCCTCAAGTATCCGTGCGAATCAACAGCCATCGATAAGGCGTTCAAGCATAGAAAGAAGTACGGCTTCTTTCAGACAGAGAAAGGTACCTTCTTGGATATCGCTAAAGAGCTACACATGCACCAAGAAGAGGGTAACAAGGTAGTATATAAGCGACATCCTTTTGTTTATCTTGTTGAAGCTGCAGATGACATCTGTTATCGTATCATAGACATGGAGGATGCGCAGCGCTTGGGTATCTTATCCAAGGAAAGAACATCTGCTGCTTTTTTGGGTATACTAAGTGACTTGTCAGATGACAGCAAAGAAGTAGATCGAATCGCAAAGACTTATAGCGAGATCCGTGATGCTAATGACTCCATCGCCTATCTCCGCGCCAAGACTATTAATGCGCTTACAGAGTTGTCAGCGACCACCTTTATCAATCATAAAGAAGAGATCCTCAACGGGACGTACAATGATACCTTGATAGACGAGATTGAAAAAAGAGCGCCTTCGCTCAAAGACGTAGCTACGCTCTCTGTCAATGAGATCTACAGACATCACTCCGTAGTCGAAATTGAAATAACAGGCTATCACGTAATGTCACATCTCCTTTCCTTGTTCGTCCCTGCTGTACTACGCAAAAACAAAAAGGGAACAGACAAGATGGCGCTTAGACTGATCCCTTTCCAATTTACAGAATACGAGATAACAGATCGTCCTTACATCAAGGCACTATCAGTGGTGGATTACATTTCTGGAATGACCGATGCTTATGCTACTGAGTTCTACCGTAAAACAACAGGTATCGATATATCCAAACACGTATAAGCCTTAAAATCATGCTCTTCGAGCGGAGCCGAGAAGCAAGAGCAATTATACCTTCGAGCAGAACTCTTCTCGACTACGCTCGAAGTACATATATACGCTTTTATGCTCTTCGAGCGGAGCCGAGAAGCACATGAGATGATACTTTCGAACAAATTTCTTCTCGGCTCCGCTCGAAGTGCATAGACCGTTCTTCTTCGAAATTTCATGTCCTTCCACTTACAAATCATCATGATATTCTAGCGAAGTACATTTTGTCAAGTATATGCCATAAGACTAAAAGCAGGCTTAGTCATATTAAATTTTTATTCAATATGTTGATTTGTGGCGCTCTTGTTGTAATAAGCAAGGAAATATTGCGTTTACATCTTGATATTTACGTAAGTGATATCCCAACATAATCAATACCATGAAATCTAAAAAAATCAATAACAAGCTGTTTTACGTAGGATTAGTCCTTGCAACTGCACTACTTTCTTCTTGTAATAGAGGAGCTGGAGAAGGATGTCCAATCGGGTATGACGACGTAAGACCAATCCTCGACGTCTTAGGACTTTAGATCGCATATGCTTGATCCGCTTTCTGTAGAGATCACAGGCGATGGTTCTCAGACCTTATATTCTGAACAATTTCAGGCGCACTACCATAGCCAGCATGGAGCACTCCAAGAGAGTAGACATGTGTTTATCCAAGAAGGTATAGACTACTATAGACAGCTTCATCAAGTAGATGAGGTCAGTATATTGGAGTATGGTATGGGTACGGCGCTCAATGTGCTTTTGACTCAACTTTATGCCGAAAAGCACCAATGTTCTGTCCGCATGCACAGCATAGAGGGTTATCCAGTTGAAGCATCCGTCTATAACAAGCTATCTTATATCGACAATTCTTATGATGCCCAGTTGCTCCATATACACCAGCAACCTTGGGGTGAAGATGTGGAGGTCACTCCTCATTTCCAGCTAAAGAAAGAACATCGCCTTTTTGAGGACTTCTCCACTGATCGTAAATATGACATCATCTATTTTGATGCATTTGCGCCAAGCGCTCAACCTCACCTTTGGACTGCAGACATACTTACCACTGCTGTACAATCACTCTATGACAAAGGCATACTGATTACTTTTTGTGCTCAAGGTGAATTTAAACGAGTACTTAAGTCTCTTCATATGACTGTAGAAAGAGTGCCTGGTCCTCCTGGTAAAAGAGAGATGACTCGAGGTACACTGAACCTATCAGCTCAGCCTTAAGGATAGTTAACCAGCAGACTTTCGATCTCATCTCATTGTGTATCTTAGCGACATACATCATAATATTATGCGCAAACTAGCACTACATTGGCAGATCATACTTGGGATGATCATCGGTATCATATTCGGTATCGCTTCTCTACAGATGAGTGGTGGCGCAGGATTCATAGTAGATTGGATCAAGCCTTTTGGTACCATTTTTATCAATGCGCTCAAGTTGATCGCAGTTCCATTGGTGGTTGTCTCTTTGATCAAAGGAGTATCAGATCTGAAAGATATCTCTAAGCTTTCTTCTATGGGCGGTCGGACAATTGGCATCTACTTAGTAACTACCCTATTTGCAGTTACCATAGGATTACTTGCCGTAAATATTATAAAGCCTGGAAATCTCATATCAGAGGAGACAAGAGAGCAACTGGTTGGAGACTTCCAGACAGACGCCTCTGGGAAGATCGCCATGGCAGAAGGCCAAAAGAACGCAGGTCCATTGCAAGCATTAGTTGACCTTGTGCCAGGCAACATCTTTGAAGCACTCACCAACAATAGCAGTATGCTTCAGGTGATCTTCTTTGTATTGTTTTTTGGTGTTGCCATGATCCTTGTTGATCCAAAACAAGCTGCCCCAGTCAAGGCATTCTTTGATGGGCTCAATGACATCATATTAAAGCTAATCGACTTGATTATGTTATGCGCACCTGTGGGTGTGTTTGCCTTGATGGCATCATTGGTGGCAGAATCCCCCTCAGTCGACATCTTCAAAGCCCTACTTGGTTATGCTGCAACAGTCCTACTTGGATTAGGCATATTGATATTCTTCTTTTACCCGATGCTCGTAAAGACATTTACAGGTAGAGGTATCAAAGGCTTTTTTGAAGGCATAGCGCCAGCTCAACTTTTGGCATTCTCGACAAGTAGTAGTGCTGCAACTTTGCCAGTGACTATGGAGAGAGTAGAAGAACACCTCGGTGTTGATAAAGAAGTAACCTCATTTGTTTTGCCAATCGGGGCAACGATCAATATGGATGGTACGAGCTGCTACCAAGCAATCGCCGCTGTATTTATAGCACAAGCGTATGGCTTGGACCTTTCGATCGGCCAGCAATTGGGTATTGTAGCAACAGCAACACTTGCCTCTATCGGGACAGCAGCGGTACCAAGTGCAGGCTTAGTTATGCTCGTCATCATATTAGGTCAGGCAGGTATACCCGAAGCTGGATTAGCACTCATATTCGCAGTAGATCGACCATTAGATATGTGTCGGACAATCGCCAATGTAACTGGCGACGCTACTGTTGCAATGATAGTCGGTAAATCTATGGGCAAATTAGGAAAGCCTAACCCTAAGAACTGGGATGACAACTATGAAGCGGTCAAGTAAAGTGACTTTCTAACCACTTTCGTAAATTATAACAAATAACAACCTTATAACTATGTCAGAAAATTTAGGTGTAGGATCAAGAGTGAAGCACCCAGCATATGGCGATGGTGTGATCATCGGTATGAATAGCACAGTCTATAAAGTATGTTTTATCCAATATGGCATCAAGCCACTGGGCAGAGAATATAGTAGCTGGGAAGTCATCGAAGAAGTAAGTGCTGACCAAGAGTTGACTTTCAACAACTTAGAAAAATCACTGATCAAGATATTAAGCAACTGGTCGGATATAACAGAAGTAGTCGGACTCGGTGACAAGTGGGAAGGAGGCACCATGATCTTACAGCCTCACGATCAGTCTTTAAAAGGAAAGGAGCTACCCATTGAAACATTCTTTCATAAGATTGTTATGGTACGTGATAGGATCAGAGTAATGGAGCAGCGGATCAATAGCAGTAAGCTTTCTGATGAAGAGAAAGTCAACTTGCAACAATATATAACAAGGATCTATGGAAGTCTTACGACCTTCAATGTCTTATTTAAGTATAAAGAAGATCACTTCTCTGGAGAGAAAACAAAGTAATATGTCAGCAAGCTCAGTGCAGAGGTTTAAGATATTAGTGGGGGTCATCATACTTGCAGTGTCGAGTATTATTTCTTCTTGTGTGGAGGTGGCGAAGCCATATACTCAGATACCACCAGGGATCTGGAGAGCAGAACTTAGTATCACGAAAGATGCTAATCTACCATTTAACATGGAGTCTTCATATGACGAAGATGGCAAACTCAACATCTATATCCTCAATGCTGAAGAAAGAATCAAAGTAGAAGAGATATCGTTTGGTACGACAAAGATGCTGAAGGATACGATTGTTATTGGGTTTCCATTATTGGACACGTATATAACTGGGGAGTATAGAGAAAATATCATCGAAGGTACATGGCATGTCAATAACAGAGAGGACTATGAGATCCCATTTGTAGCATATCATGGTCAGTCACATCGCTTTACGACAGATATCACAAAACCAAGTGCAAATCTCACTGGCAAGTGGGCTGCAACATTTGAGCTTGAGACAGAAGATGAATATCCTGCGATTGGAGAGTTCACCCAAGAGGGTAACAATCTGAGCGGCACTTTCCTAACTGAGACTGGAGATTATCGATACTTAGAAGGTACTGTGCAAGGAGATAAGTTCTCGCTTTCTTGTTTTGACGGTAGCCATGCTTTTCTATTTGAGGGAGACATATCAGACAAAGAGATTTTGTCTGGTTCGTTTCTTAGCGGTAGTCATTATGCGACTAACTGGATCGCGACAAGAGATGACAACGCAAAGCTGACCGATGTCTATGGATTGTCACAGATCACGACGCCAGATAAAAAGATAAACTTTAAACTGCCCAATACGGATGGTCAACTTATCTCTTTAACCGACGACCAATATGAAGGAAAAGCTAAGCTCATCACGATCATGGGTACTTGGTGTCCTAATTGCTTAGATGAGTCAAAGTTTATAATTGACTATATAAAGAAAAACCCAAATGATGACTTAGCGGTTATAGCTTTGGCTTTTGAAAAATACAGAGATAAAGATACGTCACTTTCCAAAATCAAGAATTACAAAGATCGACTGTCGATACCATATGAGATTCTTATGGCAGGTTACTATGATAAAGCAGAGGCGACAAAGGAGTTAGGCTTTATAGATGAGATCTTATCCTATCCTACTCTATTGTTTGTCAATAAGGATAACGAAGTAATCAAAGTCCATACAGGGTTTAATGGTCCGGCAACATCTGAGTATGCAGCCTTCAAGTCTTCTTTTGACCAACTGGTTAAAGACATAACAAAGTAAGATCTTTTAACCATAGGGGTTTTAAGTGGTATCGACTTACTCAGTGTCGAAAGATCGAAACTTTAACAGTTGTTAATATTGGCAGTATCCAGAGCATTTTAAGATACATTTTTCATTTCTTAGGAATCTTGAAATTGGCTAAACTTATCAAGAATATACTCATAGATCATCCCTATCAAAGTCATATGATTATAAAATTCACAACGATTGATAATTTTTGACTCGCTTTTTATTTTGAAATTTATAGGTTAACATATTACAATATTATATCATTTCATCAAATTAGAAAAAGTGAATGCTTTCGAAACAAGAGTGGTTTTTGCAAGCATAAAAATCAGTATATCTTAGCGAGGCAAACGTACCTACTATTTACAAATATGACAAAACTTACACCTCGGCAACATGAGATTCTTATGCTCATATCTGATGAGTTTACAACTGGAGAAATTGCTTCCAAATTAGGGCTAGCAATAGGAACTGTTGAAGTTCACAGAAAAGCCCTTTTCAAAAAGATGAATGCCAAAAATGTGGCAGGCTTAATGAAGAAGGCTTGTATTGCAGGATATTTCAATTCTGAAAAGGAGAGCTTCTAATTATAAAGTGAAGTAGTAAACTTCACTTTACTCAAAGTACAATTTTATAAAAACAAGCACTTAATAAGCCGGATTCTGTATCCTGTTAAGGATCTCTATCATTTATCTAAGCTGCCCACCCCTTCTGACTCGCCCGAGCAAGGCTACCTTCATATGAAGATCAGAATATACGTGACATTGCAACTCGCAAGGTTTATCCCTATATCTGATTGCTCAGATAAAGCGTGGTCTCTTACACCGCGTTTTCACCTTTACCAACAGTGTAAACTGCTGGAAGTATAGTTCTCTGTGACACTATCTGTCCGCATGTTATTATCACATACAGCCCACCTTTTAAGTGGTACGACGCTCTGCGTTGTCCGGACTTTCCTCCCCGATCTTCTTCGGAGCGATAGAGTAAAGTGCTTGAGACAAATTTATACCATTTTCGGAGTCTTCTGCACTTTAAGTATCTCCTAACTCAGGAAATCTCTACTTTAGATGCAATTCTTACGATAATAGTATAATTAGATATGACCAACAGATTCTTTCTCTTCTTAGCCATTACTCTTCTCTTCTCTTGTGGTCCTAAAGCTACAACCAACAAAGCGACTAAGCGCCCTAACATTCTGTTTATCATGTCAGATGATCATGCTTATCAGGCCATCAGCGCCTACTCTGATCATCTCATCCAAACACCTAACATTGATCGAATAGCAGATGAAGGTATGTTGTTTACCAATGCATGCGTCACCAACTCTATCTGTGCACCATCAAGAGCCGTCATACTTACTGGCAAACACAGTCATCTGAATGGCAAGATTGACAACATGTTTCAATTTGATACTACCCAAGTTACCTTTCCTCAGATACTTCAAGATAATGGTTATCAGACGGCTATGTTTGGTAAGCTTCATTTTGGCAACAACCCTAAAGGATTTGATCAGTTTAAGATCCTCCCAGGTCAAGGCACATATTATAATCCTGACTTCATCACAAAAGATAGCGGGCGTATCAATGTAGAAGGTTATACGACTGACATCATCACTGACATGACACTTAATTGGCTCGAAGAAGATCGCAGTGAAGAAGATCCGTTCTTGCTAATGTACTTACACAAAGCTCCTCATAGAGAATGGCTCCCGGCGAAGCGACACTACACAGAATACATCAACAAGACTTTCCCCGAACCAGAAACACTCTTTGATGATTATGAAGGACGTGGAAGTGCTGCAAGAGAGTCAGAGATGAATCTTCTAACACATATGAACTGGGCTGGAGACTCAAAGATTCCTCCAGCAGTGATGGATGAACTCGATATACCACCAACTGCACATTGGGATAAAGGAGCTTATAAGAGAGAAGTAGAGAGACAGACTCCTTCGCAAAAAGCAGACTGGGATAAAATCTACGATCCGATGATTGAAGACTTCAAAAAGAACTATCCCAACATGTCCCAAGAAGAGAAGATGCGCTGGCGCTATCAAAGATATATGCAAGATTATCTTGGATCAATCGCTGCGGTTGATGAAGGCGTAGGTAAAGTACTAGACTATCTTGATGAAAATGGACTTAAAGAAAATACGATCGTGGTCTATACTTCTGATCAGGGATTCTATCTCGGGGAGCATGGTTGGTTTGACAAGAGGTTTATCTATAACGAGTCTTTCAAGACGCCACTAATGGTAAGATGGCCTAACGTCATCACCCCTTCTACGACCAATACTCAAATGGTGCAAAACCTCGACTTCGCGCAGACATTCTTAGAAATAGCCGGGATCACTCCACCGAATGATATGCAAGGAGAAAGCTTGATACCACTGATGAAAGGAGAAACTGAAAACTTTAGAGATGCGGTGTATTATCATTATTACGAGTATCCATCTGTGCATATGGTTAAGAGACATTATGCTTTTGTCAATGAAGATTATAAGCTGGTTCACTTCTACTACGACGTCGACGAATGGGAGCTTTATGATAGAAAAAAGGACAAGAACGAGATGACCAATGTGTATGATGATCCGGCGTATGCCTCGGTTGTTACTGATCTTAAAGAACGGCTTAGAAAGATGAGGGCGTACTATAAAGATTCACCAGAATTGGATCAAATGTATATTGACAAATACCAAGATCTAAAGCGCTGGGATAAGAAGTAACAGTAAACATCGATCTCCACTAAAGCAATAGTCAGAATCCAATATTCCTATACCCTAAGTTCAATTTATTTATCGTCCGATAAGTATTGGCAATTCTATACTGTTAGATGGTATTTATTATGATAACTTACCATACCTTCGAATTTAGTTAGCATGACAACAATCTTATTTAAAAGGCATTTACACTTATATGAATAAAGGTTACTTCACAGAAGAGCACGACTTGTTTAGGGAGGGGTTGAAGACCTTTTTAAACAAGGAAGTAAAACCCCACATTGAAGAATGGGAAGCCTCGGGAAACGTTGGCAAAGAGATCTTCAAGAAGTTTGGCGATATGGGATATCTCGGCATCAATTACCCTGAAGCATATGGCGGTTTAGACTTAGACTTGTTTTATACTGTTATCCTCTTGGAAGAGCTTCAGAAAGTAGATAGCGGAGGGTTCGCTGCTGCCATATGGGCACACACTTATCTCGCCATGACCCACCTAAAGGCAGAAGGAAGTGAAGCGATCAAACATGAATATCTAAGCGCTAGTATAGCAGGAGATAAGGTTGGATGCTTATGTATCAGTGAGCCATTTGGGGGATCTGACGTGGGTGCCATGAGGACCACAGCAGAACTTGTTGGGGACGAATACGTAATCAACGGTTCAAAGACATTCATAACCAACGGTGTTTATTCTGACTATCTAGTCGTCATAGCAAAGATGGATTATGTCAATAATCCAAAATCGATGGGTGTGTTTCTTATCGATAGAGATACTCCAGGCGTCAGTGCTTCTAAGTTAGACAAGTTAGGATGGCGTGCTTCTGATACGGGCGAGATAGCTTTTGACAATGTCAAAATCCCTTCATCCAGACTTATGGGGGAAGAAGGAAAAGGCTTCTATTACGTCATGCAACACTTTGCTCTTGAAAGATTGATCATGGGTATCAACGCACATGCAAGAGCCGAATATGCACTTGAGTACACTATCAATTATATGTCAGAGCGAACAGCATTTGGCAAGACCATAGACAAGTTTCAAGCTTTAAGACATCGCGTATCAGAGATGGCAACGGAAGTTGAGATTGTAAAAACTTTCAATTATAATATCACAGACAGATTGAACAACGGTGACTATGTGGTTAAAGAAGCATGTATGTCCAAACTGCAATCCACCAAGGTTGCTGATAAAGTTATATATGACTGTTTGCAGTTTTTAGGCGGATATGGTTACATGGAAGAATATCCACTTGCACGACTTTTTAGAGATAGTAGACTGGGACCTATTGGAGGAGGCACATCTGAGATTCTAAAAGAGATCATAGGAAAGATTGTCATAGATAAGAAAAGTTATAAGACACAAGTTTGATATGGCTAAGGTCAATATAGAGCACAGCAAAAACGAAGATGCCATGAAGTTGGCTCTGTCTTCCTTAGATCGAAAATTAGAAAAGATCTTTGAAGGAGGTGGTCAGAAAAGGATGGACAAGCATAGAGCCAAAGGCAAAATGACGGCTCGTGAAAGAGTAGATTATCTAAAAGATGATGACTCAAAGTTCATGGAGATTGGAGCATTCGCGGCTTACAAGATGTATGATGAACACGGAGGATGTCCATCAGCAGGGGTTGTGACAGGACTTGCGCATATCGAAGGTCGCTTGTGTGTGATCGTAGCCAACGATGCAACTGTCAAAGCTGGTGCGTGGTTCCCGATGACTTGCAGAAAGAACTTAAGAGCACAACAGATATCCATAGAGAACAAGCTTCCGATCGTCTACCTAGTAGATAGTGCGGGTGTCTTTCTCCCGATGCAAAACGAAGTCTTTGCAGACCAAGATCACTTTGGCAGAACCTTTAGAAACAACGCAGTAATGTCTGCACAAGGCATCCCGCAAGTAGCTGCAATCATGGGAAGCTGTGTAGCAGGCGGAGCCTACTTACCGATCATGTCAGATGAATCGCTCATAGTAAATGGCACAGGAAGTATCTATCTAGCTGGACCATATCTTGTCAAAGCTGCGATCGGAGAAGATGTGGACAATGAAACTTTAGGAGGTGCAGCAACGCAGACGGCCATATCTGGAGTTGTAGATTACAAATGTGATACGGACCAAGAGTGCTTAGATACAATTAGAAAATTAGTTGGTCAGTTTGGCCCTCAAGACAAAACTGGATTTGATAGGATTGAATCCTCAGAGCCTAAGTTAGGCCAAGAGGATTTATATCAGATATTTCCAGCAGATCGAACAAAGCCATATAAAACACGAGAGTTACTCAAGTGTCTTCTCGATGGAGGTGAATGGACCGAGTACAAGGCTGACTATGGCAAAACTATAATCTGTGTCTATGGCAGGGTCGACGGCTGGTCTGTCGGTGTAGTCGTCAACAATAGAGAAGTGTTGAAGAGCGCCCAAGGCGAAATGCAATTTGGCGGCGTCATCTACTCAGATAGTGCAGATAAGGCAGCACGGTTTGTCATGAATTGTAATCAGAAGAAGATACCATTGGTTTTTCTTCATGATGTGACTGGCTTCATGGTAGGGAGTAGATCCGAGCATGGAGGCATTATAAAAGATGGAGCAAAACTTGTGAGTGCAGTATCTAATAGTACAGTACCCAAGTTTACAATTGTATTAGGTAATTCTTATGGAGCTGGCAACTATGCGATGTGCGGTAGAGCCTATGATCCTCGTTTTATGTTTGCCTGGCCTACTGCTAAGATAGCTGTCATGGGAGGAGCTCAAGCTGCAAAAGTCTTGATGCAGATACAGGTTGCTTCTATGAAGTCTAAGGGTAAAGAACCAACCGCAAAAGAACAACAAGAGATAAAGGATCGGATCACTCAGAAGTATGAAGACGAAACATCTCCATACTACGCCGCTTCCCAGCTATGGGTAGACGGTATCATCGATCCAGCCGATACAAGATCGTGCATCTCCCGTGGCATAGAAGCGGCTAATCATGCACCAATTGCTCCGTTTAATGTTGGCATCATCCAAACATAGAAAATTAGATGTCAGCCGTTAAGATTATAGAATGTCCTCGAGATGCCATGCAAGGCATTAAGGTCTTTATCCCCACAGAGGATAAGGCGAGATACGCTAATCAGCTGCTTAAGGTCGGTTTTGATACGATTGATGTCGGAAGCTTTGTTTCACCAAAGGCCATCCCTCAGATGAAGGATACAGCCGAGTTGATCCAATTATTAGAATTACAAAACACAGACTCAAAGTTGCTTACAATCGTGGCTAACACCCGTGGTGCTTACCAAGCCGTTGAGTTTGAAGAAATAGATTACTTAGGTTTTCCTTTCTCTATCTCAGAAACGTTTCAAATAAGAAACACTAATGCGACGATAGAGAAATCTCTTCAGCGAGTAGCCGATATCCAAAGCATCACGATAAAAAATAAAAAGAAACTAGTGGTCTACATAAGTATGGGATTTGGTAATCCTTATGGAGACGAATGGAGCGTAGAGATAGCCGAAAAATGGGTGAGCGATCTTTATGCCATGGGCGTAAGAATCATGAATCTATCCGATACTATCGGGGTATCCACTCCAGAAAGTATCTCTTATTTGTTTTCCAATCTTGTTCCTTCTTTTCCAGATGTTGACTTCGGAGCGCACCTTCACACGACACCAGACAAGTGGAAAGAGAAAATCCACGCAGCCTATGAAAGTGGCTGTCTTAGATATGATGGTGCAATCAAAGGCTATGGTGGATGCCCGATGGCCAAAGATGAGCTCACAGGAAATATGCCCACCGAAAAGATGATTTCCTACTTTGATGAAAAAGATGTGCAGACTGGACTCAACATGGAAGAGTTTCACAAGTCCTTGTCAGCTTCTTCATCAGTTTTTCATTAATTAATCTTTAGATCAGACGACATCGCCAATAGTTTTTCTCTTCTAAGAGAAACATATATATATACTGAGAGTTAAATTTATAGTCTAAATATAATTGCCATGGATTTCTCTTTGTCTGAAGAACACCTCATGATTCGCCAAGCTGCGAGAGATTTTACTCAAAATGAATTAAAGCCCGGTGTCATAGAAAGAGACACAAACATGACGCATCCTACCGAACAAGTTAAGATGTTGGGAGAGATGGGGTTCATGGGTATGATGGTTGACACCAAATATGGCGGAAGTGGCATGGATACGATTTCTTATGCCATAGTAATTGAAGAGTTATCTAAGATTGACAACTCTTGCTCTGTTATCATGTCAGCACATAACTCGCTGGTATGTTGGGGCGTAGAAGCTTATGGTAGCGAAGAGGTCAAGCAGAAGTTTCTTACAAAACTTGCATCCGGTGAGATGATCGGAGGGTTTTGCCTTTCAGAACCAGAAGCCGGAAGTGACGCAACAAGTCAGAGGACCACAGCAGAGGACAAAGGAGATTATTATCTATTGAATGGAACTAAGAACTGGATCACCAATGGTAAAAAGGCTGGAGCATACGTTGTAATCGCTCAGACGGACAGAGAAGCAGCTCATAGAGGTATCAATGCTTTTATCGTAGACGCGTCCTCAGAAGGCGTTACAACGGGCGTAAAAGAAGATAAACTTGGTATAAGGGCATCTGATACTTCATCGGTTATGTTTAGCGACGTAAAAGTCCCTAAAGCAAATAGGCTCGGCCCAGATGGCTTCGGCTTTAAGTATGCGATGAAGACGCTTGATGGTGGGCGTATCGGTATCGGAGCGCAAGCACTTGGGATCGCATCTGGAGCTTATGAGTTAGCATTAGCTTATTCTCATGAACGATCTGCATTTGGGAAACCAATCAATCAGCATCAAGCTGTTTCTTTTAAGTTAGCCGATATGGCTATGGAGATAGAAGCTGCTCGTATGTTGGTGTACAGAGCTGCATGGTTAAAGGATCAAGGCAAAGACTATGCAACTGCTGCTGCTATGGCAAAACTCTTTGCATCTGAAGTTGCTATGAAGAGCACTGTTGAAGCTATCCAAGTCCACGGCGGTTATGGATACGTCAAAGAGTATCATGTAGAGCGCTTGATGAGAGATGCTAAGATCACTCAGATATATGAAGGTACTTCAGAGATCCAAAGGTTGGTGATCGCTCGTAATGTCATAAAGGGGGAACCTTATTTGCCGATATAGCTGACGCACGTGATTAACTCGTTTGCGATAGCTCGGCAATCCTATAGGCTTACCGATCTATACAATCCTTTGTGGCTTATCGATCTTTTCCAAAAACAAAAAAGCCATCCTGCGTTAGCAGAATGGCTTGTATATTTCTCTTAAGAATAGATTCTTAATATGTCCAGAGATCATGCTCGAAATTGAACAAGTCTTGCTTGATCTTCTCAGCTTCTAACAGCTGATCATACTTAGAGTCGGGATGTATATCTTGAAGGCGCAAGCCAAGTGAATTAGATGCTGCTACGATATAACTCGCAAAGAACCTATCTTCAAATAACTTATCCCACTTCATAGGAGCTACGTCATTAAAGTCATTAGGTACATACTCTCTTGCTAAGTACTTACGTGCCTTTGGATAATAAACCCAAAATAATGGAAGTGGGTATTTAAAAACACCTGTCTCTTCATCAAAGACATCTTGTATTGGTGAGATACCAAGTATTCTGCTTTTCATAACAGAATGCTTCTTATCAAAATACCATACCTCCTTCACACGAAATCTCTTGATATCATGTGGATTAAGAGGACTCTCCGTTATTTCAATTTTTTCTTCATAAGTCTCTGGATCGTATACAGTAACTGTATCCACTCTATTGAGTAGAGATGTCAATTCATCTGCGCCCATAGCCTCTTTAAAGTTCTCATCCTTGAATACTTTAATGTCTCCGTTATTTGCCAATTCATTTAAGATTGTAAATAAAGGTCTCTCTTCATTTTTGAACGGCTGATTCATCTTCTCACGAAGATCTATCACCCTCCAAATTCTTCTCTGCCAGACTACATCAATTTCCTCCAAAGGAGCATAGTCAAGAACACGAAGGTCTTCTCCTGCTGTTCTCATAACTATATCATCAAGATAGCCTCCGTCATCTTCACTAAATTCTGAAGATTCCATTACATCTTCCTTGGTGTCTTTTTCATCACCTTGAAGAAAGAAGTCATCGTCTTGTCCTATTAAGCATGTTGATGCCATCAATAAAAACAAGAAATTAAAAACCTTTAAAGCGTTCATCTAAACGAATCTATTGTTATTACTTAATACTAAAAGCCATTCCTCCAAGATCACGAGCTGCAGCATCACCTGGACACTTACACTTGATGTTCTCAAAGAAGAATCTATCACCTGCAGTTGCTTTAGCAACTAGCCTTTTTGTTTCTGCGTTGTAAGTCCCACTTGGATTGTTAGCTATCTCTGCATCAGCTCTTCTTGGCACTCTAACTAATCTAAAGCCAGCAATGTTACACTTTGCATCGAAGTCAAAGCCTTCTAATCTCGGTATTACACCTCTTTGAACTTTAAACTGACCACTTGGCATAGCTCCGCTTCTTTTGTCACCGAGCTTTGGTACTGGATCAGGAATTCTCTTTACTCTAAAGTCTTTACTTGCCGTAAATCCTTCAGCTGAGATGTTCACTTTTGCAAACTGTCCATTTGGAGTTGGTTTAGTAACCTTGACGTTGAATGTTCCATCACCGTTCTTGTTGATGGTTCCACCGCCTCCAGTCATATTTACCTTCACCTTGTTACTTGCTACACCAGCAACCGAAACTTCTACTGGGTTATCAACACCAATGTAGAATACATTCATCTTAGAAGCTGATATTGTAGCTGATCGCTCTCCTACTTCATACTCATATGTCTTGTTAAATCTCTGTACTTCTCCTGTAACTGGATTGGTTACAGAACCTTCGACTTTATAAGACTTCTTACCAACGCTCGATGCATTCTGTGTAAAAGAACCAACACCATCAGCATCAAGTGTCAATGGTCTTCCATTTACACTTAGTGCCATACCTGTGTTTGATTCTGCTGAAGCACTCGCACTGATAAATACATCTGTCTTAAAAGGCTCGCCTTTGATTACATATGTTTTCTCCGGTGCTGATACAACAGTAAACTTATCGATTACTACATCAGTTGTTGTTCCAACCTCACCTGCTAAATAATTCAAGAATGATGACTCAGTACTGATCACGTCATTCTGAAATTTTCTAAGGATAGGCAGTACAGCTTGTACTGGCATTTGCTTAAAGTTGAAAGAAGACCATGTATGATTTCCTGCCTTACCAGCATATTTATCTTTCCAAGTCTTATCATCGATGATTGTAGGAAGTTGAGCCTCCATAGTTGCTCTATCTTCTTCATCAACCATTGCTAAGATGCCTGTACGGAAGTCATTAAGCTTTTGCTTCATTTCTTCTCCAACACCATCTTTTACAAGCATGCGTGTTGTGACATCTTTATTCTTCTTACCACGAAGGTTAGTTGTTGGCTTGCCATCTTTCTCGACATAGTCACCTTCATCGTAAGTACCGTTCTGATTTCCACTCATGTCTATCAGCTTGTGCATGATATCTTCTAAGTAGTCATTCATCTCCTTTGCTTGTGATCTTGCTGGATCAATAAGTTCAGCATATTTAGCAAGCGTACTTTTCTTCTTAGCTCCATCTCTAATCGCTTGTGGTAGCGCATCGTTAGACTGGACAAGTGCTTCATTTGACTTGATCAATCCTTTATCGACAATCTTAAAAGCGTTAAAGATCTCTGCTGATACATTTAGTGCCAACATGGCGGTCAATACCAAATACATGATATTGATCATCAGGGCACGGGGTTCCTTTGGTATACTCATTTCTTAATAATTAAGGGATAATAAAAGGAATCCTTACTGCTTAACAGTAAATGCATTCAATACGTTACCGTACACTCCGTTCAATGATGACAAGTTTCTTGTCAATGAAGACATCTGCTCTTTGTAGATCTTAGTGTCTTCAACTGTATCGCCAAGAGTCTCCATAGCTTCGTTCAACTTAGTGTAGAAGTTATGTGCAGACTTTAACTGTGATGATGTCTCAGAGAAGTCTATCTCTTGTAGCGCCTTAAGCGATCCAAGACTTGCTGACATGTTTTGTAGTTCACCAAGCATACCTCCTAAAGAGTTTTCTACTGCTTCTGCGTTTAATGCTCTTGAAGGGCCTTCTACAGCTGCTACAGTACCTGCTGAAAGAGGTGTGATACCTGCGTTATACTTATCTAAACCTGGGTAAAGTTTTTCCCAGTAATATTCTTTTTCTGGTCCTATGACTCCTAAGAAGAAAAATAATACAGCCTCTACTACCAATCCGATAGTAAGTAAGTCAATCTTTTGACCAGCGATATTAGGCATCTCCCATGATTGGATTTTCCAAAGGGCACCCATCATAACTAGGGCTGCACCTACTCCGATAATTAGGTTCTTGAAGTATTTGAAACCTGACGAATGTGTTAAACTCATTGTAATTGATTTTAATTGTTGTAATAATTGAGGTTTTAAAAGTTGTTTTGTTTGGGTAGTACGTTGGGTATCTATTCGACTTCGATTAGAAGTCGTTCAATGATCTTGGTAAGAATGTCATAGCACATCTGAAACCTATGTAAGATCTCGCGCTATCTTGATATTCGTAATCTCTTGTATGTGTCTGCAAGAAGTAGTAAACATCTTTCCATGACCCACCTCTAAGCACTTTAAGCTTGTAGTTAGCTGGATCATCATCCTTTGCATCGTATTTGATATCTGGGTTAAGATCATGGATCAGGTTGTATGCACCTGGAGCATAAGCTGTCTCAGTCCATTCTGATACGTTACCTGACATATCAAATAGTCCATAGTCATTAGGAAAGTAAGAACCTACTGCTACAGTACGCTCTCCACCATCTTCTCTATAGTTTCCTCTTCCTGGCTTAAAGTTGGCAAGAAGACATCCTTTAGCGTTACGTACATAGTAACCACCCCATCCGTATGGAGAGATATCTCTTCCACCACGTGCAGCATATTCCCATTCGAACTCTGTAGGCAATCTAAAGTCTTCGATAAGTGCTTGCTCTTCGCCTCTCTCGTCATTCCAGATCTTTGTTCTCCAATGACAGAATGCTTTAGCTTGTTGCCATGTTACACCGACTACTGGATAATCATCAAGTGATGGGTGCTCCAAGTAATGTCTTGTGAATGGCTCGTTATAACTATATGCGAAGTCACGCACCCATACAAATCTGTCTGGGTAAACATTGACTTCTCTTTTTTCTATTACTTCGCTTCTTGATACGCCTGATCTGCTTCTCGCTGCTTTCTTCCAGTCGATCCAGTCATACGTATAGCTAAGGTCATCATTGTTGAACTCTCTTCTACCACTCAATGACATATCCTTCGTGTAGTAGAGTTCATCAAGCGTCTCATCTTGATAATCTAACTCCATCTCAAGATCTATCTCTTCATTGCCGTATTCATCTTCTACATAGTCTCCCATGATATCATGGGCCTTATAGTCACGGACCCAATTGACAAACTGGCGATATTCGTTATTAGTTATCTCAGTATCGTCCATATAGAAACCTGTCATCGAGACAGTCTTCTGACGTTGCGTATAACTGCTAAATATATCCTGATCACTTTGACCTATAGTCAAGTTGCCAGAAGGAACGTATACCATGCCGATAGGGTTAATCGGTCCCTTCCAATTGGGGCGATCTTGAACACCTACAACTTGTCCACCATTGTCTCTGCCACATGATGATAAAAGAATCCCTACCACTGCTATACAAAGGGATAATTTGGAGTATCTCAGAATCATTTAGTCTGATTTATGCTTATGTTATTGATTTACGACTGAATAGAAACTTAAAAGCAAGCCTAGATATTATTTGGGCGAGCTAAGAATTACGATTCAATCTGATATTTCTTACCGATTCAAAAAACGTGCTAAACTCAAGGATATTATACTTTTTTGTAAAGTATCTGTCTTTAATTGTATCGCGGATTATATATGATACGTGGAAGTTCACCTGTACGGATGGGTTTATTGAGGTTATAATTAATTAAAAACTCATGCGTGCCATCGTGATATCTCCTTAATTCCGACAGACCAACATCAAAAGAATAGGACACCCTGACATTATTACTGACACGTATCCCTGCTAAAACCCCCACTGCATCCATGGTATTAACATTATAACCTCGGAGGGAAATTCCTGCAATAAACTGATTATAGTAAGCAAGTGTGCCAAAGTCCAGCTGAGACTGCGTGCCATCCGACCTAAAAAGTATATTGGGTTCAAGTGCTAAGACATCCGTCAAAGGAAATTGATAAGAACCAAAAAGCGAGACAACGGCCTTCTCATTAAAGGTCGAGCTACCTGCTTCACCGGTGTTGCCAACGTTATCTAAAGTGATACCGAGCTCAAGGCTTTCGCCAGCATAATATGCTCCTAAACTCCAGATCGGAGCGAAACCATCAAGATTAGCGCTCAGCAATCTTGGATCGTTGTGATCGATCAGATTGTCATCGTAAAATCCATCAGGCGTGATTAAGGCTTCGTTGTTGAGCGAGATCTGCTGGCCTCCTACCCTAAGGCCTCCAGAGATCAGCCCTATTGGGCTATTGAGTACAAAGTTATAGGATACTGTAGCAGAAGTACGCTTGAAGGCCCCCAGCTCATCATTGAGGATCGTAAAGCCGCCTGCACCACTAAGAAAATAGAGCGGTAGATGGCCATTGATGATCTGTGTCTTGGGTGAACCCGGAAACTGCGACCACTGAGATCTGATGCCCGCTGATATGCTCAGCGATCGATCTAATCCTGCATAAGCAGGGTTGATCGCATACTGGTTGAGGATGTATTGAGTCCATTGTACAGATTGCTGAGCATCAGACTGATATGACAGACTGAAGCAAAGAATCACAACAAACCCTAGAATCTTCTTCACAGTAGAACCGTTTGGTCAACAACAAAATAGAATATAAATCACTTAAGTTCAAACGAAAGGCCATCATAAGATGGAAATATATCTTCGGGCAGACTTCTTTCCCATTCTTTAGTTGGTCCCATGAGATGACTCATGTGTATAAAGTAAGTACGTCCAGCATGGATAGACGCTGCCGCTTGGAGCGCTTCATCAAAAGAAAAATGGCTGTGATGCCGCTTCTTTCTTAGCATATCTATGATCAATATCGGTATATCGGCTATTCTTTCTGCCGCTTCTCTTGGTATATCATTGGTATCAGTGAGATAAGCTATTTGATCTTGAATCACATAAGACAAAATAGGTAAGTTACCGTGATGAACACGTACGGCTTCTATAGTGATCTCGCCAATCGTCACCCTATCCCCAGGATGGATAGGTAAAAGTTCAAACCGAGGCGCTCCTGGATAAGCTTGCTCTATAAATGCATAAGGAAAGCGATCCTTGATCTCGTCAAGCACCCTGGGCTCAGCATATATGCTCATGGGCTTCATGGTTTTGAAGATCATCGGGCGAAGGTCATCAAGGCCTATGATGTGATCGTTGTGCTCATGAGTTATGAACACCGCATCGATATTCTTGACGCCATGATTAAGTGCTTGTGTCCTAAAATCGGGACCAACATCGATGATAACAGCATGATTGGCGTCTTCTACAAAAGCACTACAGCGATATCTCTTGTCCCTTGTATCAGTGGAGGTACAGGTCGGACAGTCACATCCTATGACAGGTATGCCTTGTGAAGTACCAGAACCAAGTAGTGTAAAAATCAACTTCCTATATGCTGTGCTTCAACAAGGTACAGCTATATATCTAATAGGTGATGGATCAGCTGGGAAGGATCAAAGATCCAGTGGAAGTGCGTTAGGCAGCTTTCGCTTTAGTAACTAAGGTAGAAAGAATAAAACGCAGATTGTCGATCCGAGCACTGACATCATGAAACTTGTTGACAACAATGATCTTTCTGTCTTCAAGAATACAGTAGCCTGTCTTAAAATTACCCTTCTCAAATCTCACTGTATAGTCAAACTCACGTAATTTGTCAACTAACTTTTGCATTTGATATCTTGTCTTCTTCTCACTCATCTTTCATTCTTTGACGGGGCGAATATATTGAAACTAATCATATATGATATTTATCGTAATATATTTATTCAGAACTTTTTCCACATCGAGATTATTGCTCACATTACTGATCATTATGAGCTCCATCATGTCTATCTCTGCACAATCTGAAGATACAGATCGAAGATTTGAGGCAGACATAGTCATCGGAGCCAACTTCTCACAATTAGATGGTGATGGCATCGCAGGGTTTAACAAAGCAGGTATAAAAGCTGGATTTGATATTAACTATCCTACTTCTCAGACAAAAGGCTGGACGTTAGGACTTTATCTTGATCAGAGAGGCAGCAGTACTCGATTGATAAGGACTAATGTCTTTGATCAGTTTATCTCACTTCAATATCTATCTTTACCGATCTCAGTCTATAGCAAAAGCTGGTGGCAGGACGATATCAACCGATATAAGATCAAGGTCCATGGATCCATCGTACCAGCAAGACTCTTTGCCTCGTCCAGTGACAATCCAAGCTTTGACAATGAGACAGATAGCTTTAAAAAGTGGGATGTATCACTATTAGTGGGCGTCTCGTATGGGTTAGGACCACGCGCTTCACTTAGGTTATCAGCAGAGCGATCTATGCTCAAGATCTACAGAATACCCAATAGCACAGAGACTGGTTTACAAAGTTATCAGCTTAACTTTTCTTACGCCCATAGTCTAAAATAACCGATGAATAGAGCCATAATAGACATAGGTACCAACACTGCTCACATACTGATTGCCAAGGTTGTCGATCAAAAGATCGAGCGCCTACTTCATAAAGAAAGGCACTATACTTTCTTAGGAGAAGATGGGTTAGATCACATCAGTCAGACAGCTGTAGAGAGGTTGTTGTCGGCACTACAAAAGTTTGAAGAATCTATAAATGAACATGGGTGCGAACAAGTCAGAGTTTTGGCCACTGAGGGACTTCGCTCAGCAGCCAATGGTCCTGATATACAAGGGATGATATCCGACAGGTATGGCTGGCCGATCCACATTATCTCCGGTGAGAAAGAAGCCCGATACATATATCAAGGGGCAAACCTATCAACAGATCTCAGTCTTGGCAGTTCACTTATCATGGATATAGGTGGAGGCAGCGTAGAGTTTATCTATGTGCGCGATGCTAAGGTCATATTTCAAAAGAGCTTTCCAATTGGTATTTCGAGATTATACGAGGGATATCACTTCAGCGACCCTATCAGTGATAGGGAGGTCGCAGCTATTCATCTTCACTTGGAGTCTACCCTTTCGGAAATGTGGGCCGCAGTATCGTTGAACAGTCTGCCAAAGCTCATAGGATGTGCTGGAACCTTTGAGATCTTCTTAAGTAAAGAAGATGTTGAAAACATAAATACTTCTGCCAAAAGAGTTTCCGTAGATAAGGTAGATAGCCTATGGCAAGAAGTCAGAACCAAGAACATCAACCAGCGAATGTTGGTGGAAGACTTGCCAAAGGAGCGAGTCAAGTATATCGTGGTAGCGGTCTTATTGGTCAAGTATGTCATAGATCGTCTCATGCTCAATGACTTTACAGTCAGCAAGTTTGCTCTGAAGG
Organism: uncultured Saprospiraceae bacterium; assembly: GCA_938022935.1. Classification (GTDB taxonomy): domain Bacteria; phylum Bacteroidota; class Bacteroidia; order Chitinophagales; family Saprospiraceae; genus JAJRXG01. The sequence continues at coordinate 39,175 of CALIHL010000029.1, read as the reverse complement.
AAGGCGGGATTATTGATAGTCGATTATTTTTAGATTAGTCTAAATTTATTATTTTTGCAGTCTAAATGATGTAAATCATGACTGAACTGCTTGCAACGTTAACCGAAGAATGGGCCATAAGAGCATTGATCGCCTCATCTCTCGTAGGCATCATGTGTGGTGTCATAGGTAGCTTTATGGTCCTGCGTAACATGTCCCTAATCGGAGATGCATTGTCACATGCCATTCTACCAGGCATCTTCGTCGCTTTCATACTAATCGGATATAGTAGTACTGGCTTCTTTGTCGGGACACTGTTTGCAGCATTGATATCAGCAGTAGCTATGACATGGATTCAAGAGCGGATCAATACTAAGAACGACGCTGTCATTGGGATCATATTCACCTTTATGTTTTCATTGGGTGTGATCGGAATATCCTATCTGAACAATCAAGAAGGCGTTCACTTAGATCTTAAGGACTTCCTCTTCGGTACCGTGCTAGGTGTATCCACAGAAGACATCATCATAACAGCGATGGTGACAATGTTTTGCATCACGAGTGTTATCGTGTTTTATCGATATCTATTCATCACGACATTTCAACCGACAATAGCTGCAACGATGGGTATCTCTGTCAAGACGATGCACTACTTCTTGATGCTTCTCTTGTCATTTGCCATAGTGACGGCGCTTAGGACAGTTGGAATCATATTGGTAGTTGCCATGCTGATCACTCCTTCGGCCACAGCCTTGCTACTATCGGACAAACTGAAACGGGTCATAGTTATATCGGGGCTCATAGGATTTGTATCAGCCGTCATCGGACTATTGGTCGCTATACTCTTAGATACAACTCCTGGTCCAGCCATGTGTGTGGTTGTGACGATCTTTTACTTTACTGCAGTTTTCTTTTCACCAAAGAGTGGGCTTGTCTTTAAGAAAATTAGAAAAAGAAATCTCAGTCTACAAATAGAAAGAGAAGATATAATCAAGTTTCTCACAAAGAATGAAACGATAGATAATTCTAATCTCGCAACAGTAGGAACTCGATTGAACATCTCAGAATCTAAGATGAAGCAGCACTTGCGAACGCTAAACACGAATGATCATATCATTGTAAATTCTGGCAATCACCAACTCACCGAAAAAGGAAAAGAGTTAGGACAAGATCTCGTTAGAGCACATAGACTATGGGAGACTTTTTTAGTTGATGAAGTTGGTCTAAAAGGTGATGAGATCCATGAAGATGCAGAGAAATACGAACACCTCCTCGATTCTGAAATACTAGATCAACTGGATGCAAAGCTGGGCTATCCAGACAAAGATCCGCACGGTTCTCCAATCCCGTTAAAAAGAAATAGAAAAGGCCTCCTGCTTTCCCAATTAAATCCTAATCAAAAAGCGGCCATCTCAAAAGATCAGCTCAACGATACTGTGGAAAGTAGACTATGGGAATTGGGTTTAGCACCGAGCGCAGTGATACAATATGACCGCACAGTTAACAATGATGTCGTTATACTTTATAAAGGAAAGGAGATCACAATCTCAAGTAGCCTAGCTGATCAGATCCAAGTGAATTAGAATTTCACTTTGACCATACGGTCTTTGCCTTGAAGATCTTTTTTCAAATCGATCTGCCGATCTTCTTTTCTAAATATATCAATAACATCTGCAGCATAGTCTTCGTGAATCTCTAAGTACACGGTGCCTCCAGGGATGATACTCTTAGACGATAACTCTTCGATAGCTTTATAAAAGACAAACTTATCATCACCTGCAAAAAGAGCTTTCTCCGGCTCATAAAGCAGGACGTTATCCGCCATGACTTGCCGATCCTTCTCATCGATGTAAGGAGGATTAGAAACTATAATATCAAATCTACCTAAAGCATCCCACAAAGTTCTATTTAAAACATCAAGATTATAAAGCGTCATCGGCACTCCTAAGTTCTTGCTGTTGATGCGGGCGACATTAAGCGTATCCATATTATAATCGATACCACACAATCTTGCAAACTTATACTTCTTTCCTATCGTAATGGGTATGCATCCTGATCCAACACCTATGTCGAGTATATCAACTTGCTTCTTTTGATTTTTCAAGTCTTGCAAAATCCAATGAACCAATTCTTCAGTCTCTGGTCGAGGTATTAAAACATGCTTGTTGACTTTAAACTTATAGCCAAAAAAATCAGCTCTGCCCGTAACATATTGGACGGGCTCTGAGCGAAGTAGTCTTTCGACATCTTCATTGAAGCTTGCGATGTCTTCTAAGACTTTTTCTGAAGCAAGGTTGGTTACTCCATAAGCGTCTTCGAGCAAGATAGAAACAACATTGTGTGCCTCTCTATCTCCATATAAAGTAGACAATTTGGAAATAGCAGCTGTTGAGGCATCTTTAATATTCATACTGCTCTTGAAGCATGAGTAGATCAGACGCTGTGTCTACGGATAAGGGTTGGTGGTTTACTTTGATCATTCTAATCTTGAGCCCATGATCTAACCAACGTAGTTGTTCTAATCTCAACTTATCTTCTCTGTATGTTGACTCTAATTGCCTGATCTGCTCATACGCTCTTTTTCTAAAGCCGTATACACCGATGTGCTGAAACACTTCTTGACCGATGGGTGCTTCTCTATAGAAATCAATAGCATTTCCGGAAGGGTCAATAGATACCTTAACAACATCAGAAGAAGCGTCTTGACAAGGAGTCGTCGTACACAGTGAAGCGATATCGGTAGAATCATCTGACCTTAGCTGCTCGATCAAGCGATCGATGATTTCTGGATCAATATGAGGCTGATCGGCTTGGATATTGATCAGATAGTCAGCTGTAACCGTATGCTGAATAGCAGCAATACACCGATCTGTTCCACATGTGAAGTTTTGTTGACTACGTATCGTATCAGCTCCAATCCTTACGCTTTCTCTCTCCAGTAGGTCATGGTCTACAACCACAGTGATTTGATCGATCAGTTTACACTTTTTCGCCTGTTCATATACATGCCGAAGTATCGACTTATCCCCTACACGCATCAACAACTTGCCCGGTAAACGGACCGAATTAAACCGTGCAGGTATAAATGCAGCTACGTACTCTTTGCTCTCTTTTCCCTTCATGCAGCAGCAAATATATCGCTACCAGAGACATGATATCTGTTAAAATTGTCGCCGTGGAGCTCCTCAGCCAGCTCAACCTCAAGAATATGATGAGACAATGTTAACATATTACATTTATTTTTAATATTTTTACACCTCATTATCAGCAAGATAGACCATGAAACGTATCATATTTTTTTTCTTCTGTACGTGCATCTTTTCAACGCTTGTATCGCAACAACATCTTATGGTGTCTGATATCCACCACGAATGCTTCGCTGTAGATATCAATGCGCCAGCTGGCAGCACGCTATATAGCTTATCAAAGGCATCCGGTACAAACATCGAGGTATTGAGCAAAGTCAATCATAAACAAAACAATAGCATCTCCTTACATGAAAGGCTAACTATACCATTGGCAAAAGAGAAAATAGCAAAAAATAGCTTCAACCTAAGCGATCCAACACCGATATATTACCGAGTGAGAAAAGGAGATAATCTTTTTCGTATAGCCACAAGGGCAGGGCATAAAGTGCAAGATCTAATGGCACTCAACAACAAAGCAAGTGAACACTTATCTCCTGATGAAGAGTTGCTTTTGGGCTGGGTGGATTGGTCTTTTGGTGAGAGAAGTACTACTTCACTCGCTATAGTGGAAAGCAAAGCGATTCCTACTAAACTGCCGATAGATAAAAAGAAAGCATTCTTACTCGCGGAGATAAGAAGTTATATCAGCCAAGTACCAGAACGCTCGTGGGCAAATACGATCATCGTACCAGCGCTCTCGGATACTGAGACCATAGAGAAAGTAGAAACATTCAAGGAAAAAGGCATCGCTTACTGGGAGAAATCAAAGTACCAATCTAAAGAAATGATCGTCATGCACCCACATGCTAAAGTAGATTCTAAGGTCTCGCTATACAATCCTATGCTTCGTAGAAAAGTACAAGCCAAGGTTGTCAGTGAAATGCCAAAAGAAGCGTACCCAGAAGACATAAGTATTGTAATTTCGCCGTCTGTAGCCAGTGCACTAGGAGCACTGGATAGAAGATTTCAGGTAGAGATCACTTATGTACAATAGATGGATATAAAGAACAACGTACTCGAGACGATAGGTAACACCCCTCTTATAAGACTTAATAAGATCGTTGCTGGCATCCCAGCCATGATATTAGGTAAGGTGGAAACTTACAATCCAGGGCATAGCATCAAGGATCGTATGGCCCTAAAGATGGTTGAAGTCGCAGAAGCCGAAGGAAGGATCAAACCAGGTGGCACTTTTATCGAGTGTACTTCTGGCAACACCGGTATGGGCATCGCCTTGGCGGCGGCAGTAAAGGGTTATAAGTGTATATTTACGACAAGTGATAAGCAATCTAAAGAAAAGATAGACATCCTGAAAGCCGTAGGTGCTGAGGTGATCGTCTGCCCTACTGATGTGAGACCAGAAGACCCACGTAGTTACTATAGTGTGGCTGAAAAGCTCAGTCAAGAGATCCCTAATAGCTACTGGTGTAACCAATACGATAACCTCGCCAATCGTCTTGCACACTATGAATCAACAGGTCCAGAGATATGGAAACAAACAGATGGAAAAATCACCCATCTTGTCGTAGGCGTTGGAACCGGAGGAACAATATCAGGCACCGCCAAATACTTAAAGGAGCAAAACCCTAATGTCAAAATATGGGGTATAGACACATTTGGTTCAGTCTTCAAGAAGTACCACGAGACTGGAAAATTTGACGAAAAGGAGATCTATCCATATATAACAGAAGGGATCGGAGAAGATATCCTACCGAAGAATGTAGACTTCGATCTAATCGATCACTTTGAGAAAGTAAGCGATAAGGATGGAGCGGTTATGGCTCGTCGATTAGCAAGAGAAGAAGGCATCTTTCTGGGTTATAGTTGTGGTTCTGCATTGGCTGGACTTATGCAACTGCAAGAGCAGTTGACAGCTGACGATGTTGTTGTTGTGATCTTTCATGATCATGGTAGTAGATATGTTGGCAAAATCTATAATGACGAATGGATGCAAGAACGTGGCTTCTTGGATCGCGATCTGAAAGTGAAAGACCTTATCCTGAAGAAAGTGGATAAGACTTTCTTGGATATAGACCAAGATCATACTGTTAGAGCGGCATTGGATCTTATGAAAAACAATGATATCTCCCAAATGCCAGTCACTAAAGATGGCAAAGTTATCGGGTCGATAACTGAAAGCAAAGTTCTTAAGTTTATCCTTGAGAATCCTCTTAATAACGTAGAGAAGGCAGTCAAAGACATTATGTCTGAACCATTCCCCACTGTCTCTGAAGATATCGCACTTAAAGATCTAAGTAAGTATATCACTAAGGAAGTACCTGCGGTGATCACTGTTGAGAAGAGTGGGCAACATCATGTCATCACGCAGTATGACATAATACAAGCTATATAGCAACTCAGCTTTTAAAGGAGTAATCCTACTGAAAGTCTTATCTTTTGCGCTGATAATAACGCTAGTGTGGTGATGGATAAGATAAAGGCATTGGGCATGAGCATCGTTGAGGTGATCCTTTATATAGGAATCCTCGGCATGTGCTATGTTCTCGTGGGCGCAGTAATGGTTTTCTTAGGAATTGCAGAGGTACAGGACTTTGACAACCAGGTTGTCGATGATCCTTATAACATGCTTTTACTCATCTACCTACCTATATTCATTGGATCCATAGTCGGTGTCTTGATTGTGCATCAGACGATATTCAAAAGACCATTTTCTTTTTCAGGGCTGACCACCCGAGGTATCGTAAGCCAATTTTCTAAAGGTGTGATGTGGAGTGCGATTGTCCTAACACTGGGATTTGTCATACTCTATGCCGTAGGTTGGATGGAGATACAGTCCGTTGCAATGAACGCTTCTTTGTTTATTGGATTCTTATTGTTGTTTTTTGTCCAGAGCACCTTTGAAGAGATGGTGATCCGTTCTTTTCTACTTCCAACATTATCTTATCGATTCAATATCTGGATTGGTCTAATTATATCGTCGTTAGTCTTTGCTTTTTTACATTTTGATAATGAAAATAGCAGTTGGCTAAGCCTATTCAACATTTTCATAGCTGGTATGCTTTTAGGGATTATCTATTTGCGCTATCAGCAAATATGGGCTCCTATAGGACTGCATATGAGTTGGAATTTTTTGCAAGGCAACTTCTACGGATTTGAAGTGAGCGGCATGGATGTATATAGCTATATAGATTCTGCTGAGACAGGACCTGATCTTTGGACTGGTGGAGGTTTTGGATTTGAAGGGTCGCTCTTGGCAACTATCTTCCTATCTATCTTATCATGGTGGATATGGAAACAAGCGCCGGAGAACTTTCACGGAAAACTGTTACTTTCATCAGAGGCGAACACTTAATCTTAATCATATATGCTTGAGCAAAGGTCAAAGAAAAATATATTCTCAGAGTGGTTAGAGCAACTCCAACAAGAGAGTTGGCAATTAGAGTTACTTATATCTGGACTTGCCCTATTTGGTATCTGGGAGAGTCGCTCTGGGTTGATGAAGTTAGAAAACTACTTTGACACTAATCTAGCTGGCGAGTATCTTCCTCTCCTAAGTCCATTAATTGATGTGTTCTGGGCTGGCTGGGCCATATTCATGACCAACCTCTTAATCCACATCATCCTAAGAGGACTATGGATAGGGGCGATAGGACTACGTTATGTATCAGGAGACATCGACTTTGATGAACTCAATTACTCTGATATATTTAGACGTTTTTTCAAAAAAAGGATTGGTGGTTTTGATGAGTACATAGAGAGATTAGAAAAACTAAGTAGCGTGATTTTTTCTTTCACGTTCTTGTTATTTATGATGCTGTTTTCTATTGTTTTTCTCAATCTAGTATTCGCTCTTGTTTCTATTGTTATATCCAATGTGTTCTACCCTGACTTTAATGGGCCACCTCCAGGAATTCTATTGTTTGGTTTTGTCTTTTATGGCATAGGATTTTTGGTACTAATAGACTTCATAACATTAGGTGGTTTTAAAAAAGTAAAAGATCCTACATTTTCTAAAATCTACTTTTGGATCTACAGAATCTTTAGCATTCTCTCACTCTCCTTTATATACAGACCCCTACTACTCAATTTTATAGACAACAAGTACACAAGAAGGCTTTTCTTCTTTGCCTTCCCTTACATGATCGTATTAATCATGGGTTTTAGGTTGATGTCACTTGAGAAGTACTCTTACATTCCAGATTTTGACAAACGAGGAGACATATATGATCACTTCGTTGACGAAGAGTCTGTTAATTGGAATAATTACGACGACTTAAGATTAGAGCACCATACAACATACTCTGACTTGGACAGACCTCTAGAAAAAAGTAGAATTGTCTTAGCAAGCCTTGACAAACATGAGATGAGTGGTTCTTTTGGAAAGGTATTTTTAAGCTATCATAGAAATGATAACAAAATGATAGCAAGACAACATCCTGACTTTACTAAATATAAAGAAACAGGTATCAACCATCGAATGCTCTTTGATGGTGAAGTTGAAGATACAGTAATCGAAGGCCTCAAAACACAGCAGCTGCGTGAAATCAAATACATGCTTAAAGTGGTTCGAGACCAAGAAGATCTTATAGATAGCACAGAGACAAGAGAGTTTGGACATCTCTATGATGAATATACCAGTAAAACTAAAGATGATATAGGTGGTCTAAGGGCCGAGATTATATCAAAGTACTCTGATCAGAGAAACAAACATGCCAAGGATCGAATAAAGAGAAGCAAGGAGATTATCCAAAGCAATTATAGAATATGGATCGACGATATATCATATAGTGATAGTCTGCAGTGTTCTTTTTATACACATCCTAATCTTCATGAGCGAGGTCTTCTGTGTTACTTCCCATTGAAATCATTGAATGTGGGCCCACATATCATCCACCTCAGAAAAGCATACAATGATGATGATTGTACGGATAACTGTCCAGAACACATTAAAAACATCCCTTTTAGAGTTATTGATTAATTCTTAGCCAAAGAGTCTGCGAATTAGATCCTATTGTTATCTTAACAATAGATTATCTAATTACTTATATGCATAGCTATGAATAACACTGTAAAACTTGGATTGATTCTATCTGGGATCTCCATTGTAAGTCTCTTACTATACAAGTTTGTTTTACCTCTTGAGATACTTTTTTCTTGGAAGCAAATGGTTATAAGTATGGTAATCTCAGTAGCCATTACAATATGGCTTGGGAGAAAACTCCTAAGAGATCCAGAGGAAGGCAGGTTGGGATACGGTCAGGCAGTTAAAAAGTTATTCATAGCCTATTTGATAAGTGGAGTAATTGGAGGCCTTGGTGGAGTTCTTGCTTTTGGCAATGATGATAAAATGAAGACTGCCTTTATTGAATATTCCTATGAAACTCAAGAGGCAAGTACGAGGATGATATCGAGTATGTCAGGGGGTAGTGAGGCAGACCAAGAAGCAGCGGTTGAGCAAATGAGAGAAATGAGGGAAAGTGGTGATATTCCAGAGCCATCATACCCTTATACTTTTAGCAGCCTTCCATTAATGTTATTTGGCAGTGCGATTGGTGCTATCATTATGGCTCTGATTCTGGCTATATTTGTAAAAGAAAAAGAGGATAACTTCGGCGGGGTTATAGATGCATAATTTAAAATTAGAAACAAATCGAACATAACTACTACTATGAATAACACAGTTAAGTTAGGCCTTATATTAGCAGCAATCAGTTTAATATCTACCTTACTTTATAGGTATGTTATAGGGTTTGACTTTATGCTTTCTTGGAAATCAGGGTTAGCTTCTTTCTTAATCATGATTGTCATTACTATTCTTTTAGCAAGAAAAATGTTGCGAGATCCAGAGGGTGAAAGACTAGGATACGGAGAAGCGGTTAAAAAGTTATTCCTTGCCTATCTCATCAGCACAGTTATTGGAGTACTGGCTGGTGCAGCTTTATTTTCTAATGATCAGGAAATGAAAGATACTTTTAAAGAATTTAATATTGCTACCCAAGAATCTGGCATGAGAATGGGAGCATCAATAGCGGGAGCAAGCGAGGCTGATATAGAAGCACAGTTAGAACAACATAGAGAAAAAGTTGCCAGTGGAGAAATTCCTTTGCCTACATATCAATATGCCTGGAGCAACTTGCCTTTAGCCCTATTTTCAAGTGCTGTTGGGGCTATCTTTTTAGCTTTATTACTTGCTTTATTTGTAAAAGAGAAAGAAACCCAATACGCTTAACTAAGTGAATCTAAAACTTCCTTCTGCGCTCGGAGCTAGCATAGCTTATATTTGCTGTTAAAGCGCCGGATATCTCTACTTCTACAAAATACCTGATTGCCTTGGGTGGGCCAACTGCTTCGGGGAAGACTACCGCAGCTATTAAACTTGCTCAACACTATAACTGCTCTATCATATCTGCAGATAGCAGGCAGGTATATAAGGAAACTACAATTGGAACGGCTAAGGCTACGGCTGAAGAACAATCTTTAGTAACTCATCACATGATCGATGAAGTCTCGATACATGAAGACTTTAGCGTAGGTGCTTATGTCGAGCGATGCTTAGCAATACTCGAAGAAGAGTTCAAGAAATCGGATGTTGTGGTCATGGCTGGAGGGTCTGGGCTTTATATAAAAGCATTGACAGAAGGGATTGACATTTTTCCAGATGTTAAGGAGGCAGATAAAGAATATTATAATCAGATATACGCCACTGAGGGGATAGCAATACTTCAAGAAGAACTAAAAGCTAAGGACCCATCATACTTCGAGAGCGTCGACAAAGAGAATCCCCATAGGTTAATCAGAGCATTGTCTTTGATCAAGTCATCAGGTCAAGCCTTTTCTTCATTCTTAAAAAAGGAGGAAACAGTCAGAGACTTCCAGTCGATCCTAATAGCCCTTGAAAGACCAAGGGAAGAACTCTATGATAGAATCAATCTAAGAGTGGACATCATGATGGAAGAAGGTCTTTTGGACGAAGTAAAGGCCTTGCGTAAGCACAAACATCTGAAGAGCTTAAACACTGTTGGGTATAAAGAACTCTTTTCTTTCTTAGATGGTGATAGTACTTTAGAGTATGCTATTGATAAGATCAAGCAGCACAGTCGCAATTATGCAAAGCGGCAGATCACATGGTTCAAAAACCAACAACGCTTCAAACACTTCCATCCAGAATCAACAGATGATATGATCCAGTTTATAGAACAAGAAAGATCAAAGAGTTAATCGAGCGTCGTCTACATAAAATGGCAAATCACAGCGCCCATCAAGGTCATAGACAAGAACCAATATCCAAAGTGAACGCCGATATACTTCCACCCTCTTCTTTCAAATAAAGACAAGATCCCAATCAAAGGCAGAGCAAACGTCGTCGCGGCAAATCCTCCATGCAGCGCTCCATGCTTCCAGTCTCTATGAAAGTTACCATATCGTGACATGAACTCTTCAAAGTACTTGGTCACCTCAGCATTGCTATCTCCAAACCCAGGTTGCTCAGTCAATACTTGCATGATACCCATCTGATGGATCGCCAAGGTTGCTATCGTAAAAGCCACAAGAAGGCTGAATATATAGGTTAGGCCAAAGATCAAAATCATATTTCCAGATTGTGCTTGCTCTTCCGTAACCCCAGAAGTCCGCATCCATATGTTGCCAAAAACCTTAGGATTATACCATAAAGCACCAACCATCAAAGGACTGGCAGCTGCAATAAATAGAAAAGGAATATTAAAATCCATGAGTATCCGTTTTGCGCAAATATCTTATTTCTATTTGGTTGTTGATTCAGAATCTTATTTCTTTCTTTGCCCGGATCATAATTTAAAAAACTGATAACATGTTAAATCTATCCGTTCTGCTGGAATCATCAGCATTCAAATATGGCAACAAGCCTGCGTTCACTTTTGGAGATACCACCTTGACTTATGCACAAATCAATGGAGCGGCTAATCAAGTAGCTAATGGCTTGATTGCCAATGGTATACAGAAAGGAGACAAAGTGGCCTTGAGTTGTTTTAACCTCCCATATTTTCCTATTATTTACTTTGGTATACTTAAAGCCGGAGCAACAGTAGTTCCGTTGAGCGTTTTGCTCAAAGAGGATGAGATAGCATATCATATCAGTGACAGTGACGCCAAAGCATACTTCTGCTTTGTGGGTTCACCAGATCTCCCTATGGGACAGATGGGCTACTCAGGGTTTAACAAATCAGATAAATGTGAGCAGTTCTACATGATCATGACTAACCCTACAGATCCTTCTCCTATCGAAGGAACAAAGACATTGGGCAGCTTAATGGCTGGCCAATCTCCATCATTTGAAACAGTAAGAACAGGTGCCGAAGATACTGCGGTCATTATATATACTTCAGGTACGACGGGCAAGCCTAAAGGGGCAGAACTTACGCACAGTGGTTTAGTCTTAAACGCTGGGATTTCTAAGGATCTATTTGATATTAACGAGAATGATACAGCGCTGATCGTACTTCCCTTGTTTCATATTTTTGCTATGTCTTGTCTAATGAATGCGATAGCATATGGTGGCGGGCATAGCATCTTACTTCCTCGGTTTGATGCTGAGGCTGTCTTTGGCTTGTTGCAGAAACATGAAGTCTCTGTATTCGCGGGAGTTCCTACCATGTATTGGGGGCTTTTAAATTATAAAGATCCAAAGTTTGATTATGACAAGATAGCTGGCAATATGCGCGTCGCAGCGTCAGGCGGAGCTGCCTTACCTGTGCAAGTACTTAAAGATTTTAAAGATCGATTTGGTGTAGATATACTAGAAGGCTATGGTATGTCTGAAGGTTCTCCGATTGTAACTTTCAATCAAGCTGATGTAGGCACAAAACCAGGATCAATAGGCACTGAGGTATGGGGTGTAGAAGTAAAACTTGTGGATGACGATGGTAATGAAGTGCCTGTAGGAGAGAAAGGTGAATTATGGTACAGGGGACATAACGTCATGAAAGGATATTATAATAAGCCTGAAGCAAATGCTAAAACAATAACAGATGGATGGTTACACTCAGGCGACGTAGCAATCAAAGATGAAGATGGGTTCTATTTTATAGTAGATAGAACTAAAGACATGATCATCAGAGGCGGCCTAAATGTCTACCCAAGAGAAGTAGAAGAGGCCATGATAAAGCATGAAGATGTTTCTCTTGTAGCTGTAATTGGTATCCCACATGATGAGATGGGTGAAGAGATCAAGGCTTATGTGGTTAAAGAGGAAGGTGCAAACATAACTGAGGAAGAGCTGAAGGCTTATACGAAGAGTAAGCTCGCAGCATACAAATATCCTCGTGTCATAGAGTTCATAGATGCACTTCCGATGAGTGCTACTGGAAAGATCCTCAAGAAGGAATTGAGAAAATTATAAAAACAGAATCTATAGTATAAGAGTTTACAAACAGGTGATTACAATTGTAATCGCCTGTTTTAATTTTCACCGCAATTAGAAAACATAATTTAACCTTCAGATTAAAATCGTTCATATGCAATTAGGTTTCGTAACAGCTATCCTTCCCGACCAGAGTCTTGAAGGAGTATTGCAGATAGCAGCGGACATCGGTTACGATTGTATCGAGGTGATGTGCTGGCCGCCTGGAGAAGGAGATAGAAGATACAGCGGTATCACACACATAGATATCACTTCGCTTACCGCAAATAAGATAAAAGAGATCAAGTCCCTCTCTCTCCAATATGGCGTAGAGATCAGTGCCTTAGGCTACTATCCCAACACGCTAACTGCTGACCAAGTGTTACAAAAGCAATATGTTGATCACATAAAAGCACTCATCAGGGCAGCAGCAAGACTTGATATTTCAGTGATCAACACATTTGTCGGAAGAGATCACACTTTGTCCGTAGAAGACAACTGGCCTACCTTTCTAAAAGTCTGGCAAGGCATCCTAGGTCAAGCTGATGGCTTCGGGATCAAGGTCGGGATAGAAAACTGCCCCATGTCTTTCACACAAGACGAATGGCCCGGAGGCAAGAACTTGTTCACCACTCCAGCAATATGGCGCAAGGCTTGGAAGCAACTACCTACGCCCAACTTTGGCCTTAACTATGATCCTTCGCACATGATCATACAGCATATGGATGTGAACTATCCGATCAGAACATTTGCCGAAAGGCTGCATCATATACATGCTAAAGATGTACAGATAGATAGAGATCAACTCGACGAACATGGCGTACTCTCCTACCCTAACTTATGGCATACGCCTAAGATCCCTGGCAATGGAGACGTAGATTGGCAAGCCTTCTTCACGAGTCTGAAGGAAGTGGGATATCAAGGTGCCGTATGTGTTGAAGTTGAAGAGCGGGCGTACGAAGGAACTCTTGAAAAGAGAATCGAAGCACTAAAAGTGAGTCATGACTATCTGCGACAATTTGTGAGTCGATAGTCAGAGATTCTTCAACTATCTTTGCGCTTCAAAGAAAAGAGAATGAATATATCAGTTATAGGTGCCGGAACGATGGGCAATGGAATCGCACATGTATTTGCTCAAGGTGGATACCAAGTCAACTTAATCGACATCTCTCAAGAAGCGCTTCAAAAAGCTGTAGCTACCATAGAGAAGAACCTCCAGCGCATGCTCAAGAAAGAGTATATCACTAAGGAAAATCTACAATCAACATTAGCCAATATATCAACGCACACTAGCCTAGCTGCTGCAGTAGCCAATGCAGACCTTATCGTAGAGGCGGCCACTGAAAATGAAGAACTCAAGCTCAAGATATTTGATCAGATAGATGAGGTAGCACCTGAAGATGCGATCTTGGCAAGTAACACATCAAGTATCTCAATCACTAAAATCGCAACAGCTACTTCTCGTCCAGATAAAGTGATCGGTATGCACTTTTTTAATCCAGTGCCTATGATGAAGTTAGTCGAGGTCATCAAAGGGTATAGCACTTCTGACGAAACTACAAGAACAGTTATGGAAATATCATCAGCCTTGGGCAAGATACCAGTAGAGGTTAATGACTTTCCAGGATTTGCAGCTAATCGGATATTGATGCCGATGATCAATGAAGCCATCGCGACCTTACAACAAGGCGTGGCTGGAGTAAAGGAGATCGACACCGTGATGAAGCTCGGCATGGCTCATCCGATGGGCCCTCTTCAACTAGCCGACTTTGTAGGATTGGATGTTTGTATGAATATCTGTCAAGTACTTCAGTCTGGATTAGGTGATACGAAGTACGCCCCCAATCCTTTGTTAGTCAATATGGTGACTGCCGGAAAGCTTGGTCGTAAGACAGGAGAAGGATTTTACGATTATAGTCATGGTGGCAAAGAACTCATCGTATCTAAGTCATTCCTATAGTTTAAAAATACTAAGTCTGCTTTTGATTTAGTTACATTTTCCATGCTACAACTACCTAAACTATGATGTTAAGAATTATAAAAGTTTTGGCGGGTCTAATCGTTATTTTGATTGGCGGCTTTGCCTTGGGACCTCGTCCATCTTTTGATGCGATAGACTTTAACCCAAGTAGCACAACCTATGACTTGTCTACTTTAGATCTCGAACTTAAAAATCAAGAACAAGCTGTCCAGTATCTAAAAGAAGACAACGAGTCACGTGTAGTCTGGGCTGACTCTTCTAAGCAAAAGACAAAATATAGCATCGTCTATCTCCATGGATTCTCAGCGAGTCAAGCAGAGGGCTTTCCGATGCATGTCAATATCGCTGATAGCTTAAGTGCTAACTTATATCTTCCACGGCTTCCTGAGCACGGCGTAGATAATAAGGATGCTATGAAGAACCTAACGCCAGCCATGCTGATCAATGCTGCTAAAGAGGCCATAGCGATTGGCAAGGTCCTTGGAGACGAAGTGATTCTAATGGGATGCTCGACTGGAGGAACATTAGGCATCTATCTGGCTGCCGGAGATCCATCTCTCAAAGGCCTCATCTTGCTGTCCCCTAATATCGCTGTCAATGTAACAGGCGTATCATTGTTAACAGGGCCATGGGGAGAAGATCTAGCATATAACATAATCGGAGAACACAGACTGCCCAACCCGTCAGAAGAATACAACCAATACTGGTCTCAACAATATCATACCAACGGATTGATCGCGATGCAAGGATTACTTGACATGACGATGACCTCTGAGGTATTTGGAAAATTAGACCTACCACTCTACTGTGGATACTTTTATAAAAATGAAGAAGTGCAAGATCCTGTCGTCTCGGTGAGCGCTATGTTAGAATTTAAAGAAGCTTTAAAGATCAAAGACAAACCTGTGGAGTTTAAAGCTTTTGAACGAGGTAATCACGTGCTCGGCTCTGTGTATAAAAATGATAATTGGAAAGAAGTCCAAGATGAGGTTATGGACTTTATAAACAGAGAACTTTTATAATTATAATGAGTTATAAAATAAAAAACCTCGGCTGAGAAAGCCGAGGTACTTTTAATAAACCAATCTCATAAAAAGGAAAAGATTATAATAAAAAGACGAAATCCATCATTAGTCCATCTAAACTCAAATGCTCCTTCACAGTTTTCAAAGAAGCATCTTTCGACAGCTCTCCTTTATGAGTATTGACAACGTTTTACTTTCCGCCTTTTTATCTGCTCCGTTCTTCAACGGACCGTCTACGAGTATATATTTTTATTTTGCTAATATATAAACCTTTAATAACATGTAGGTAAATATATATGAATTTTTTTTAATATATAATTTTACCTAATCGACATTCTCATGTAAGAATGAATTATTAGACTGTTGCAAAGGGTTGTTTCCATCCGGACTTATCTCAAATCTTGACAAATCAGCCCTTGCCTTAAGCTCTTTAGTATCATCTAATACAACGTTTCTGCGTTTATAGGCAGGCTCGTTTTCCATATCATTGATCGTCTTTGGATTATCCAAAGCCAAGGCAAGGTTCTTACGCATATACGTACGTCTTGCTTGCTCCATCTTATGATAGTGTTGCTTGTTAGATCCATCTTCGCCACCACTTTCTATAGTAGGCTCTTCTGATTTGTTAGACACGTAGTACTCAGAAGTTTGATTGAGTTCTTCAATTGTTCTTCTAACATCTTCTTCTTCAAAATCAAAAGTATTTGCGGCAGCTTCTTCTTCAAGACCAATGACAAAGCCATTTTCTTCTGTTAAAGCCTTAGACTCATCTAGTGGGATTCTAATCTTCTCATCAACGATCTTAGTTTCATTGACATGATTAGTCTTAAAGCCCGTCGCTATCAAAGTGACACTGATCTTTTCGCCCAACGATGGATCATGACCACTACCCCATATGAGGTTAGTGCCGTAGCCTGCTTCTTCTTGTACATACTCTGTGATCTCACCAATCTCAGACATAGTTACTTCGCTCTTACCAGATGTGATATTTAACAAAATGTGCTGGGCACCTCTTATATCATTGTCCTCTAACAAAGGAGAGTTCATCGCTTGGCTGATGGCCTTACGAGCTCTTTCTTCACCTTCCGCTACAGCGTTACCCATGATGGCTACTCCTGAGCCTCGCATGACAGTATTGACATCTTCAAAGTCAACATTGATCTTACCCCATACAGTGATGATCTCCGCTATACCTTTAGCCGCAGTCGTCAGTATGGCATCCGCTTTCGCAAATGCATCAGACAAACCAAGATCACCATATATATTGAAGAGACGATCATTGGAGATCACCAAGTAAGCATCAACATGCTGCTTTAGCTCTTCTAATCCTTCGATGGCAAATCTCTGACGACGCATCCCTTCAAACTTGAAAGGAAGAGTCACGATCGCTACTGTAAGGATGCCCATATCTTTTGCTGCTTTAGCAACAACTGGAGCGGCTCCTGTACCTGTGCCACCACCCATACCGGCAGTAACAAATACCATCTTAGTACCATCATTGATAAACTCCTTGATATCCTCTACAGACTCAAGACAAGCTTGCTTACCAACTTCTGGTTTTGATCCTGCACCACGACCTTCTGTCAAGTGCGGACCTAACTGGATACACATCTCTATAGGACTGTTCTCAAGGGCTTGGATATCGGTATTGCATATGGCAAAGTCCACGCCTGTTATTCCTTCTCGAAACATGTTACCAACGGCATTACCACCTCCGCCACCGACGCCGATGACTTTTATAATAGTGCCGGTTCTTTTTTCAAAATCAAATTCCAATGACATAATTCATCATTTTTAGAATTATCTAATATGATTTATAATTTGCGCCATTGGGGCGGCGTGTAATTATAAATCAACGTTGTTTTCATAATAGTTTAAAATCGGGGTTGCATATTGTTGGGGACAATAGCAACAATTAAAAATCGGTATCTGGGGTGGCCTCAAAAAATTCTTTAGTATAAGTGAATATCTTCTTATACCATCTGTTAGCACTCAAGTCATCATTAGGATGAGCGGCTTGCCACTCTTCCGGATGTTCGAGTGCCTTCTGCACCTCTTGTTTCATTTCTTCATTGTTTATAGCGTGTATGAGTAATCCTATACCTGTAGCATATATCGGACTGGCCAAAGCTGAGCTATAGCCATGCGCAAGGTGCTCTATCGGCTGACCTTTACGACATGATAATCCAGTCTCGTATTCTGCTAATAAATTGACATGTTTTAGTAGAGATCCACCGCCAGTAAGCACCAGTCCTGCGATCAACTTCTTCTCGTATCCTGATCTCTTAATCTCCCAGAAAACGTAAGAGAATATCTCTTCAACTCTGGCTTGTATGATCCTTGATAGATTCTTTTCAGATAGCTCTTTATGCTCTCTACCTTTAAATCCTGGGATCGTTATTATTCTGTTGTCATAGATCTCATCTGCAAGTGCCGAACCAAACTTCACTTTAAGCTTCTCAGCTTGCTCATGCATCACAGTACAACCCTCTTGTATATCTTTTGTGATGACGTTTCCACCAAATGGAATAACCGCAGTATGTCTGATGATACCATCCTTAAAGATGGTGATGTCTGTAGTACCCCCTCCGATATCAACTAAGGCAACACCAGCCATCTTCTCCTCGTCAGACAACACTGCAGAGGATGAGGCAATCGGCTCAAGCGTCATATCAACAACATTGAGTCCACACTTCTCTACACATCTTAAGATGTTCTTAGAGGCAGATATCTGACCAGTTATGATATGGAAGTTCGCCTCTAATCTTACTCCAGACATACCGATTGGATCGATAATATTCTGCTCATCATCAACTGAAAACTCTTGCGGGATCACATGAAGTATCTTATCGCCCGGAGGCAATACAAGCCGATACATGTCTTTGATCAACTTGTCAACATCGTCTTCCGATATCTCAGTATTGACATCACTTCTTACGAGTAGTCCGCGATGATGCAGACTCTTGATGTGCTGTCCAGCTATACCAACATGGATATCGTTAAACTTCATCCCAGAGTTGCGCTCTGCGATGTCAATGGCTTCTTGTATAGCCTTAACCGTTTTATCAATATTAGAAACTACACCACGAGAGACTCCTTCAGATACGACAGTACCTACACCGACGATCTCGATCTTGTCATACTCATTTTTGCGACCAGCGATAGCACAGACCTTGGTTGTCCCAATGTCAATGGCAACGATCACATCATTGTTGTTAGTAGCATCTTGTTTCATATGTCAATTGTTAGGGGTTATCTAATTTTCGTGGGTAGACTAGTTTATGATACGAGATATCAATCTCATCATACTTGTCCCAACTGTCCGTAATTGCCAAGTGTCTATAAAACACTTTCAATTTTTCTAATTTCTTTTCTAATTGGTCGACGTGATCTAGTATTATTTTCTCCTTCCCGATCTTAGGAATAAGAACAATTCTTTTTGATTTTTCAAAATGTATCTGCTCTATCAGCGCCTTCAACACTGGGTCTTTTCTAAGCTCAGTTACAATGTCATAAGCCTGCGTTAATCTTGGCAGCTTCGCAAGATCAGCTCCTTGTTTCAAAGTCTCAACATAGCCAGTAACTACAGGCACTCTTGTAGCTTTGTTACTCACTTTTCTAACAAAAGCACCTGATTGATCGATATAAAACTGATCATTCTGCTGATTCATTACTCTTAAGATCGGTCTGCGCTGCTCTATCTCTACAACCAGATTATAATGTGCATCAACAAACACTTCCGCATTCATTATTCGAGTATCAGCTCGCAGCAATTGTTCTATTGTCCCAATGTCCAAACGGTTGATGGTTTGGTGAAACACATCATATGGAAGCTCTTCTTTGATCAGCGTTTTTACATTCCTAACTGATATAAGATCCTTTTCTCCTTCTTCATGATCCATGGACACATTGATCCCTGAGATGAACAAATCTGATGTTCTGTTGATACTCATGACCCATAGACATAACAAACCAATGATAGCTGCATTAACAGCTATTTGTCTTATTAGTGAATTATGTCTTTTGGTCATTTTTTTCATTTACTATATGCGTCTTTTAGTTCTTCTATTAATTTATAAACATCACCTGCTCCCAGAAGCAGCACTAATTCTCTTTTTGGTGATACAAGCTCATTTATTAGTTGAGCTTTTGGTACAAACTTCTTGCGATCCATATCCACCTTTGCAAGTAGCACTTCTGAGTTGATTCCCTCTACTGGCTTTTCTCTTGCTGGATAAAGCTCTACAAGTATCACTTCATCTGAGTTAGATAACGCTTTCGCAAATTCATCCATAAAGTCTTTCGTTCGACTATACAAATGAGGCTGAAACACAACCGTCAATTTTCTATTAGGATGATGAGCTCTCGCTGCGACTATTGCCGCATCTATCTCTTTCGGATGATGAGCATAGTCATCAATGATGACTGACTCTTCACTCCTCAAGACATACTGAAACCTCCTTTCTATTCCCTCAAAAGTTCCAATCGCTTTAGCAATGCGCTCATCACTCAATCCAAGATGTCTTGCCACAGCTATAGCAGCTAAAGCATTCTGGATGTTATGAGCGCCTGGCAATTGCAATCTAAACTTCGGTCCTTCCTCACTTATTCTAAACTCACTAATCCCTTCTTCTTCATCTAAAGAGACCGTTGTTAAGTCGCCAGAATGTGTCCCAAAAGTTGAAACTTCAATCTTCTTTTTGTCCAACTCAGATAACCAATGATCATCCATCTTAGGATAAGCACCATCTGCGACAAACAGCCTACCTTCATCTGACATCTGAAGTGTAAAAACCTCATATGCTTTGACCATCTCTTCTCCTGTCCCATAGATATCTAAGTGATCTGGATCCATCGCCTGTATGACGGCGACATCCGCATAGATCCTCCAGAAAGAACGATCATATTCATCAGCCTCTATCACTACCCAATCTGTTTCTCCAAAGAGAAAGTTGGTATCGTAGTTTGTCAATATACCACCTACAAACGCGCTTGCTCCAAACTCATTATAATATAAGATGTGAGCCAACACCGCACTTGTAGAAGTCTTACCGTGCGTACCTGCAACAGCAATCACTTTCCTTTTAGAAAGTATCTCCTTAAGTGCTTCAGACCGTTTCTTCATCTCAACTTCTCTATTTGAGAAATATTGAAACTCTGCTTGATCTGGTTTTATCGCTGGCGTATATATCACCATGTCAATCGAATCCTTAGATATCGTATCATCAAATGAATACTGTATCTGAATTCCTGAAGCTTCTAACTTTTTAGTAAGCTTTGTTTTATCTCTATCATAGCCGGACACTTTGTGTCCTGACATATGTAAATATCTTGCTAAGGCACTCATCCCAATGCCCCCGATTCCTAAAAAGAAAATATGTTCTTGATCTAATACCATCAACTACTTTCTAATTAACAACTCTATCTCATCTGCTATCTCACTCACTGCCTTCGGTTGTGCTAACAACTTTATATTCTTCTTCAACTCTTCTAATCTAAGCTCATCTTCCAACAACCCCGTCGCGACTTTCAAAAGATCTTCAACATCTTTATCAGCCAACAACACTGCCGCCTTTCTATCTACAAGAGACATCGCGTTAGCAGTCTGATGATCCTCTGCAACATTAGGTGATGGCACCAGTAGTGATGCTTTACCAAGATGTATCAGCTCCGCTAAAGTCAAGGCTCCTGCCCTACAGATCACAAGGTCCGCTGCGCCATAAGCGACTGCCATATCTTCTATAAATGCAGAAAGGTGAACATGATCTAAATCCGCTACCGCTTTCTCTTTATAAGTCTCGAAGTATCCAGCTCCACACTGCCAAAGCAGTTGTATCCCTTCAACATCTTTGATCAGCTCGTAGTTTTTATCAATCGCTTGATTGATACTCCTTGCTCCTAAGCTTCCTCCTACGATAAGAACAGTTTTCTTCGCACTGTTTAAACCCAACTGACTGATACAATCTGATCTATCTAAGCCAGAGACTAATCCTTTTCTAATTGGATTACCGGTTACAACTACTTTACACTTATCAAAAAACCTCTTCGATTCTTCATAAGCAACACAAGCTGTATCCGCCTTACCATTGAGTAGTCTGTTGGTTACACCTGCATAGGAGTTTTGCTCCATAATCAGCGTAGGCAATCCCATCTTAGTTGCCACCCAAAGAGCTGCACCGCTTGCATAGCCGCCAAAACCTGCAACAACATCCGGGCGAAACTTCCTAAGCAAAAAGCATGCATGTACTATACTGACCAATAGCTTAATTGGAAATAGCAAATTCTTAAATGTCAATGATCTTTGAAATCCACTGATCCAAAGACCTTTAATTGGAAATCCCGCTTTCGGGACCTTCGTCATTTCCATCTTACCTTTCGCTCCTATAAAAAGCGATTCGGTTTCAGGATATCTCTTCTTTATCTCCTGCGCTACGGCTATTGCGGGAAATATATGCCCCCCAG
Source organism: uncultured Saprospiraceae bacterium (assembly GCA_938022935.1). Taxonomy (GTDB): domain Bacteria; phylum Bacteroidota; class Bacteroidia; order Chitinophagales; family Saprospiraceae; genus JAJRXG01. The sequence continues at coordinate 17,203 of CALIHL010000029.1, read as the reverse complement.
TTCCTCCTCCGCTATAGATTATTCGCATCTCTATCCTCTATAGCAATCAAGTCTACCTTTGCAGCTTCTGCCTCTTCTATATATCTACTTACACTAAGTATTATCCCAAGGGACATACAAGTGAATAAAATCGATGTACCTCCCATCGAAACCAATGGAAGCGTCAATCCTGTAACTGGAACCAGCTCTACTGAAACTGCAATATTTGCGAAAGCTTGAATGACAATATTCAAACAAAGTCCCATAGCCAATATGGCTCCAAAAGCCTTAGGGCATCTAGTAACCAATCTGATACACCTCACTAACAACAGCAGATATAGACCCAAAACGATCAGGCCACCAAACAATCCATACTCTTCACAAATGATCGCATAGATAAAGTCAGCATAACAATACGCTAAGTAGTTACGCTGAAAACTTCCACCTGGACCGACACCAAACCAACCACCTTCAGCAATTGCAATTTTAGATTGCACAATCTGCTGGCCTCCTCCTTGCATAAACTCTGTCATACGAGCATCCCAAGTTGCCACTCTAATTATCTCAGGAAACTGCTCACCTAAAATCCAAATACCCATAAAGCCAATCAAACCCAAGAGCATCAATATAGAAATGTACTTCATAGACACACGACCAATAAACATCATCAGCAAACAAGTGATGAACAACAAAATGGCCGTAGAAAAATTAGCTGGAAATATAAGTAGACACACCAATGTTACCGGAATAATAACTGGCAAAAAAGTGTGCTTAAAATCTTTTATAAAATCTTGACGAATACTAAGTGCTCGCGCCACAAATAGAATCAATGCGAATCGAGCTACATCAGATGTCTGCAAATTAAAAGGAAGCCATGGAATCTGTATCCATCGCCTCGAGTCATTGATCGATCCTGTAAAAAACAAGGTATATGCTAATAGCGGAATAGCTATAGCCAAAAGCATCGGCGCGAAACGCGCATACTTCATATAATCTAAACTATAACAAATATATGTCAAGACAAATCCCATTGTGATAAACACCAACTGTCTCACCAGCGCTATCTCGGTATTGCCAACATGGTTTCTAAAAAATGCACTGCCAGAGGCACTGAAAACTGCCAACAATGAAAATACACCAAGGATCAACGTGATCATCCAGATCGCGCGATCACCTTTAAGATGCTCCTTTAATTCTGATACTGCGTTCATCTACGTTTTCTCAATAGTTTCCAAACACCAGAAACAAATTGGTTTCCTCGGTCCTTATAATTTTTAAACAAGTCGAAACTTGCACAAGCTGGGGAAAGCAGAACCACATCTCCTCCAACCACATGGTCATCAGCTATGTCAATAGCCTCTTCCATGGTTTGTGTTTGATACATCTCCAAAGACATAGAGCCAAAAGCATCTATTAACTTTTGATTGTCTACACCTAAGCAGATCATCAGTTTTACTTTAGAATGAACTAACTCTAGTAACTGACTGTAATCATTGCCTTTATCAACACCTCCTACAATCCATACAATAGGATCTTCAATCGCATCGAGTGCATAAAAGACAGCATCTACGTTAGTAGCTTTGCTGTCGTTGATCCACTCGACATCATTGATCTTTGCAACTGTCTGTAGTCTATGATCATCATTTTTAAAAGTCGAAAGCGCCTTTTTAATATGATCATCAGAGACGTCCAACAACTGTACGGCCTCAATAGCACAACCTGCATTAACCTTGTTATGACGTCCTCTCAGAAAGGGGTTACGAACTGAGATTCCGTCAATGCCAAGATCTTCTACAGAAACAGGGATTTGAATTGCGTTAACCAACGATAATTTAGAATTAATGATATCACTATCACTGCCGTAAATGAAATAATCATCAGGCATCTGATTCATGGATATCCTCATCTTGCTATCAGCGTACAAGTCAAAGTTGTAAGCATATCGATCTAAGTGATCTGGAGTAACGTTTATTAGAATAGATATGTCCGGCCTAAACCTTACAATACCCTCTAATTGAAAGCTACTCACTTCCAGCACATATATATCATGACTCTCTTCTAATAGAAGTGAACACAGACATGTACCTAGATTTCCTCCTTTGACTACATCTAAACCAGCAGTCATGAGTATATGGTGCGTTAGATTAGTTGTGGTGGTCTTACCATTAGAGCCAGTGATGGCTATGATCTTTCCATTACAATATCTTGCACCATATTCTAATTCTGAAATAACCGTAAGGCCTTGAGCTTTAAGTGTTAAAACAATTGGGGTATTGTCTTTAACTCCTGGACTCTTGACAATTAAATCCGATGTTACTAAAATGTCAAAGTTGTGTCCACCTTCTTCAAAGCGAACACTGTTTTCAATCAGGTTTTGGCGATACACAGGGTTTATCTGACCATAGTCACTGACAAATGGTACATCTCCAACCTTGAGTGCGAGTAGAGCTGCCCCTACACCGCTTTCACCCCCTCCGATAATGCCAATCAGCATGTTATCTAACCTTAAGGGTAATTATAGTGAGGATCGCAAGCAACACGCCTACAATCCAGAACCTCGTAACTATCTTTGCTTCATGCATTCCCAGTTTTTGGTAATGATGATGTATCGGCGACATTCTAAATACTCTTCTACCTTCTCCGTATTTACGCTTGGTATATTTGAAATAGCTGACCTGTATCATCACTGATAAAGTCTCTATAAAAAAGATACCACAAAGAATAGGTATTAGAAATTCTTTTCTTAATAAAATGGCTAATGTGGCTATCACTCCTCCCAAAGCCAAGCTTCCTGTATCGCCCATAAACACCTTAGCAGGATATGAATTATACCACAGAAAACCCACACACGCACCTACAAGACTTGAAGAGAAAATCACGAGCTCTTGAGATTGTGGCAGAAAAAGAATATTGAGATATTCAGAGAACTGAGCATTGCTGGATAGGTATGCAAACACTGTTAATACCAGTGCAATAATTGCAGAGACACCAGCAGCCAGTCCATCTATGCCATCTGTAAGATTAGCTGCATTAGAAACTGCCGTTATTAGAAAAATAACAAAGGGTATAAAAAACACCCAATACAACTTATCTTTATTGACTTGTGCAAAAAAGACCAAATTGCGGTAATTAAAACTGTTAGCTTTTACGAATGGAACATTGGTTAAGCCTGTTTTAACATATGCATAGTGCATCACCTCTCCTTCAGATAAAGTATCTTGATAAGAACTTATCACATTGTACTCTTCCTCCAAGGCTACTTCATATGGCACACGCACAACCACCTCTTCACTCCAAAACATCACGCTGCCTACCAGCAAACCAAGGCCCACTTGACCAAGTATCTTAAACTTTCCATGTAGACCTGCCTTGTTCTTTTTAAAGACTTTGATATAATCATCAATAGCTCCCACAGAAGCCATCCAAAGCGTGGCTATCAACAGAAGTTGTATATACACACTTTCCAACTTTGCAAAGAGCAATACTGGAATGATAATTGCAAGTATTATAATAACTCCTCCCATCGTAGGAGTACCAGATTTTTCAGTTTGGCCAGCCAACCCCAAGTCTCTCACGGACTCACCGATTTGCAAAGATTTCAAAGAACTTATAATCTTATCACCCCAAATGATAGAGACAACTAATGCAATCACAATAGCCATCCCAGCCCTGAAGCTCAAAAATTGAAAAAGCCCCGCACCCGGGACATTAAATTCATTTTCTAAATACTCAAATAAATAATAGAGCATCTTTTTCTTTAGTAGTAGCGCTCATTTCATTCTGGTAGATTTAAAAAAGCAGTGGGTCCAAATCTTTATCCGGAACACCACTGCAACTGTTAAAACCAACCTGAGAATGATAATAGAACCTACTCTTATATATCTTTAGATAAAATATCTTTCACTATTTGTTGATCACTGAAGAAGTGTTTTATACCATTAACCTCCTGATATTCTTCATGCCCTTTACCAGCAATTAGAATCGTATCCTCCTTATTAGATAATGTCACCGCCGTTTTAATTGCAGCCTTTCTATCTACTATCTCCAACATCCTCGATAGATCACCTCTATCCACCCCACCTTTCATATCATCTAGAATAGACTGAGGGTTCTCAGATCTTGGATTATCAGAAGTCAGAATAACCATATCACTCTCTTTCAACGCTATTTTTGCCATCTCTGGCCTCTTCAACTTATCTCTATCTCCTCCACATCCTACAACACACATCAATCGACCATCACCTTTTGAAGCTTTCAATGTCTCTAAGACATTTTGTAAAGCATCAGGTGTATGAGCATAGTCTACAATAACTCGCGGCGTCAGACTAACCAACTCCATCCTACCCTTTGCTCCATGCAATCCACTCAACTTTTCAATAAGGATCTCCTCATCAATATCAAGCAACTCATGCGCTACAGCATAGACTGCAGTTAGATTATAAGCATTATACCGACCAGTGAGCCTCGTCAAGAACTTATGCCCATTCACATCTATGAACATCCCTATCTTTTCTTCACTGAGCACTTTAAGTTTATAATCTGTTAGAACACGTGCACTATAACCCAATCTTCGAGCTTTAGTATTCTGTATCATAACAAGACCATTCCTATCATCTTCATTCGTTAGAACGAATGAATCTTGACTCAAGTCCGAAAAGAAAGCCTGCTTCACCTTTATGTAAGACTTAAAGTCTCCATGATAATCCAGATGATCATGTGTAATGTTTGTAAAAACTCCGCCATCAAATCTCAACCCAGCTATTCTGTTTTGATCGATGGCATGTGAGCTCACTTCCATAAAAACATGAGTACATCCTTCATCCACCATTTGTCTCATCACCTTATGCAGACTTACAACATCTGGCGTTGTTAATTCAGCTTTCCACTTTTCTTCATTAACCAATATTTCAATGGTTGAAATCAATCCAACCTTGCAACCCACATCTTTAAATAGGTTGTATAATAATGTAGCAATCGAGGTTTTACCATTGGTACCTGTTATGCCTATACATTTCAATTTTGCAGAGGGTTGTTCATAAAAGTTGTCAGCAAGAACACCTGCCGTCTTTCTACAATCCTTAACCCTTACATAAGTGACTCTTTCTTCTAATTGATCAGGCCACTCCTCAGAAACAATTACTCTGGCTGCACTCTTTAAAGCGCTACCTACATATTCGTTCCCGTTACTATTGGTTCCTTTTAAAGCTATAAAGACATAATCTTTTTTAACTTTTCGCGAATCAATAGCTAATCCTTCTACAACTTGAAGATCATCTCCTTTCAATTCATATCCATCCACTCCATTGAGTAGATCTTTTATTGTCAGCTTTTTCACTTTCTAATTAAGATAAAGCTTTACTTCTCTTTCTCCAATCGCCTGTCCAGCTTTCAAAGATTGCTTTGTCACCCTTCCGACTCCGTCGATACTTACTTCAACTCCAAGGTTTTCAAGCACATATACTGCATCTCTCAAACCCATCCCTTCTAAATCAGGCATTGTCTCTCTTGAGATCTTCGCCTTTCCATTCAACACTTCCCCCTCTTGTCCAGACTGACCTTTTATCCAAGTTCCTGATGGAGCATACCTCACTTTCAAGTCGTCAAATATCTTGTCATAATCTGCACCATATCCATATACATCACCTGTATAATCTCCTTTATAATCCCCTACACTTGCTATCACTTGAGCGCGATCACTATGGATCGCATAACTCCAGTCCATTGATCTTTTAAAGATCGGCCCTGCAACAGCATTTCCGTAGTATAGATTTCCAGTTAGCCCATAGACCACAACTATCATCGAGTACTTTGGCGCATCTGCCGGCCAATAACCTACAAACGATGCATTATACTCCACTTCTCCATCTCCCGCATATCCAACTTTTGTGGTCCCAGTCTTACCGGCAAATCGGTAGTACTTAGACTTCAATTTTTTTCCTGTGCCATTATCAACTACACCTTCTAACATAGTTTGCAATTCTCTTATACTCTCGATACTGGCGATACTATCTCTTTTAACTTTTGGTTGAAAAGTCTTTTCTATTTTATTTCCTGATTGAATTCCAGTTACTAACTGGGCATCCATTAATTTGCCATCATTCGCGATCGCATTATAAAATCGTAATACTTGTAATGGCGTCATCTTCATTTCATACCCATGAGCCATCCATGGTATAGTCGTACTCCACCATTCCCTTTTGTTTACCTTATAGTGCTTCACAAAAGGCTTTGGCTCACCGTCGATTTCAATTCCTGAAGGCTCGTGCAAACCAAAAGCTCGCAACTTATCAGAATACTGAGTCCATTTCTTTGTTCTTCCATATGCGTCATCTACAGCACTAGCTATACCTACATTTGAAGATCTTTCTAAAGCTTCTCTTAGTGTAGATTTTGAAATATTATGATATCCAGAATCAAACATATCCAGACCATAAAAATTCTTCTTACCCATGCTAAAATCCACAATGCTCTTGCTATGTGCAAAATCATCATCCAACAAAGCCAAGACACTTGCTGCCTTCATGGTACTGCCTGGTTCAGAACTATGAGCTACAGCAAAATTTTCAAATTCGCCATATTCTCCAGCGTTGTTTTTAGAAAGATTAGACATCGCAACAATGCGACCTGTCTCCACTTCCATTATAACTGCTGTTCCTTTAGGAGCATCATGCTCCTTCAGTCCTCTTAACAACTCATTATGCACTATGTCCTGCATAGAAACATTGATCGTCGTATGAATATCCTTACCTTTTATAATTTCATATTCAGTAGGATTATCCACAGGTATATACAACCTCTTAGCACCATTTGGAACCCCTTTAGTCAATATGACCCTTTCTTCTCCTTTGAGCAAACGATTAAAACTATGCTCCAATCCTACTCTTCTTTTTTCTCTATCCAAACCTATCGCACGGCTTGCTAACTGCCTATACGGCTTAACACGTTGATAAGCAAGATCCTTAACCAACCCTCCTTTAAGTCTACCGTGTTTCAAAATTGGTAACCGCGATACTTTTTCCATCTCATGATGGTCAGCATTTTTAACGACTGGCAAATATTCAGATTTGTTAGCCCTCTTTTTAACGATATAGAGCCTCCATTCCTCAGCTGTACGCCTTGGGTATAACTTTGCCAATCCTTCACTCAGCCCAATTATTCCTTCATCGAATATTGAACTACTAACCACCGTGGGATCCATCCCTATGTCAAAGAACTCAACTGATGTAGCCAACAAACTTTGCCCATCATCTGCATATATATTACCTCTTTGAGTCTCAAGAGCTTGCCACTTTAAGTACAGCTTCTCTTTTTTAGCGCGCCAATGATCACCTTCAACAATTGAAATTTTTACAACTTTGAATGCAATCACAAGAGCGAACACGAAGAAGATAAAGAGCACCGCATAAACACGATACAATAACTCATTCTTTCGACTCGAGTCAGTCATTTATATCTTTTCAATTTTCTTGGGTATATGAATCTCATCCATCATATCCACTCCCTTCACTTCTTTCGCCACTTCATACAGCGTACCTTCGTGCTGCACATCTCTTTTTATAGAGATATATTCTCTTCTGATATCTTCAATCTCCTTATGCTTCTGATTAATCTTTCTAATCTTAGCCTCAGTACTATGAACTGTAGCTATGTAACAAAGAACCAATAAACACACCAGGCCAAAATATGGCACCCAATCATAGAGCTTCGATATTCCGATACGTTTTGCCATCATTATAATTTCTCAATCACACGCAATTTTGCACTTGCCGCGCGACTGTTTCTATCTACCTCAGACTCAGAAGGCACAATTGGCTTCTTCGTTATCTGCTTTAATCTGCTTGTTCTTCGACCAAACTCGTCATATTGCACATGCACACTACCTTCCCCCTTCATGGCAACTTTTACAATCTTATCTTCTAAAGAATGATAAGTGATCACCACCAATCGCCCTCCTACTGCAAGAAGATTAATGGCATTTGCCAAGAACGTCTTCAAAGTTCCCACTTCATCGTTCACCTCAATCCTCAGTGCCTGAAACACCTGAGAAGTATAACGCTGTCGATCTCCACGGTAGACCCTGCCGATTATATCCAACAGATGCCTCACTTCTTCAATCTTGCCAGCACTTCTAACTTCACAAATCGCTGCACTAAAAGTCTTAGCATTGCGCAACTCTCCATATGTTGAGAATATATGCTGCAGTTGCTTTTGACTGTAATTAGCCAATACATCTTGTGCAGTTAGCGCGCCGTCTTGATTCATACGCATGTCTAACTTGCTGTCAAAGCGATAAGAAAAGCCACGAGACGGTTCATCAAAATGAAATGATGATACGCCCAGATCTGCTAGTATGCCGTCAACCCCATGAACACCGTAGTACTTTATAAAATGCGAGATGTACTGAAAGTTACCTCGCACAAAAGTGAATCGTGCATCATCGATTACATTGGCCTTAGCCTGCTCATCTTGATCAAATCCGAATAGTCGCCCTTTGGCATTCATCCGGTGTAAAATCGGTCGGGAATGTCCTCCGCCTCCAAAAGTCACATCAACATATACACCCCCAGGGTCTATATTTAGTAAGTCAATTGTTTCTTCCAGCAGGACTGGAGTATGGTAAGTATGAGATCTCTCGTTCATTATACCTCGGCAGCATCATCACCAAATACTTGATCGGCGATACTGGAGAAATCTTCGGGTTCCTGATCGATCATTCTTTCATAATGCTTCTTAGACCATATCTCAATTTGGTCTTGATAAGCAAAAAGAACAACCGCTCCCTGGATTCCAGCATATTCGAGCAAACTTTTGGGGAGTAAGACTCGATCTGCTTTATCCAGATTAACCTCGGTAGCACCTCGATAGAAATATCGGATTACCTGACGGTGCTGCTTCTTGTAAATGTTCAATTGATTTATCTCTTTCGTCTTTCGATCCCAAACTTCTTTGGGATACATTATAAGGTGCTGCTCAAAACCTCTATTGACAGTAAAATTCTGATTTGCCCCGCCAATCTGGCGAACCAACGCTGATGGTAATCGGACTCGTCCTTTCGCATCAATCTTACAATCATATTCTCCTGTAAAGTGGTACAAGCTTTAACGCCTTATGCCTCAAATGTAAAGGCAGTTTCCCACTATCTCCCACTTCCTACCACAAAACTTACAAAACATATGCATTTATTTATAATATATAGCTCGTTGTAAACGGACTGTTTATACATTATAATCTATCTCATTATGAATTGCACTTCTCTCAGGTAGCAGAAAAGCTTGCGGTTGGTTCAATACTTTCGTATTACTATCAAAATTAATATATTATATCATGATTTGCAATAGGTTATGTTACTTCTTGTCTGCATCATCAACAACCTCAAGTTTTGACCATTTACAATAGTTTATTCATTTTTGGTACGATAATCGCTATAGATATCATGATTTATCATAATATGATGAAGAATTTAATCATAGTATCAAGCATCTACCTTATCTCTATTCTGTCCTTGTCAGCTCAAGCACAGAATCGTACTACTTATACTAAGTATGATATCAACGAACCGTCCAACGCCTGGATATTGGACATGGTTGATAGTATAAGGTATCAAACATCACTCTGCCAGACTTGTCTTTCGCCCCCAACTTTCAAACGATTTGAAGATAAGCAAGGCCGAACCTTGTTTCGACTGCGATATGCTTGCGATGCTCAAAGTTCATTTATAAAGATTTACAATGACCAAGGGTCTCCTATTGCTCATTGCTTAGTGGGCCCAGATATACATGATTGTAAAGATTTTGACGAATACACAGATTTTACTTTCACTAAGAACTTAATGGATATTTGGTCTTGTAAGAAAGGTTTCAACTGTATAGCTAAGGACACCTTGGGACTTTTCAGACAATATGATATAGTGGTTTCCGGATCAGAATGTGTGGATAAAATCAGACAGCTAACTGTTGACGCCCCCTTTAACAACTACATGTGGTCTGACACTGAAGGCCAAGAGCTTAATAAGAGTGATATCATGGCTGACGAATCAGGCATGTATGACATAACAGTTGAGGACCATGATGGCTGTAGCAACAAGAAAAGCCAAGAAGTTCATGTCTATGTCGAAAAGGAGATACCTATCACTGGCGACAAGGTTCTTTGTCCTGATGAGGTAACGATATTACACTCAGATGGCTTTCAAGCTTACAGGTGGTCAACTGGCGATACTACATCATCAATAGAAATAAGAGAGCCTGGCACTGTTACCTTGACTGTTACAGATGTGCTCGGGTGTAAGGATAGTATACAAACAGAAGTCACACGTATCGAAGGACGTTCTGTGGCTGTAAGAGCAGGTGAGGAACTGTTCTATCGCCATCAAGTGATCCCGGTCCAACTTAGTCTGAACAATCTTGAGACTAAAGACATAAAAGATATCTTTTGGTCAAGCGAAGGAGAACTTACTTGCGATGATTGCTTTACGCCTTTCGGCAAATTTGACGGAGATAGTGAAATTCTTGTGATGATCACAGACAACAACGACTGTGTATATGAACATGCCATAACGGTTAAGCCTGAACTGGCTTACAAGGATGTTTATGCTGCTAATATATTCACACCCGACGGAGATGGAGAAAACGACATCTTCATGATCAGAAGTTTAGAAGGGGCTGCTATTGTCCATCAGTTTAAGGTATTCAATCGTTGGGGAGTGCCTATACATAGTGTGGGTCGACATCTCATCAATGATGAATCCAAAGGATGGGATGGAACCCGAAATGGCGACCTGATTGACACGGGCGTATATATCTATATGGCAGAAGTAGAGTTCGTAGATGGCTCAATTGAGCAAATAACCGGAGATATCTTATTGGTAAGATAAGGTCGAGCCTTTAAATCGCGGTCAAATGACCTAGCTTCCCTACTTTTTGTAGTACTTCTTTATATTTCTAAGTCGCAGCTTTAGCACACCGCCAACTGCTTCTTTTATGATACCCGCACTCATCTTTGATACGCCAAGCTCTCTCTCTTTAAATATGATAGGCACCTCTTTAAGACTAAACCCAAGCTTCCATGCTACATATTTCATTTCTATCTGAAAAGCATATCCAGTGAACCCAATCTTATCTAAGTTGATAGACTCGAGCACTCTCCTGCTGTAGCACATAAAACCAGCAGTTGGATCTTTTATAGGCATAAAAGTCAATATCTGCACATATAGAGATCCACCACGAGAGATCAGTATCCTATTCTTAGGCCAATTTTCAAATCCTCCACCAGGTACATATCTAGACCCTATAGCAACATCCGCTCCTTCTTCACAAGCCTTTCTAAGCCTAAGCAGATCTTCAGGATTATGGCTAAAGTCTGCATCCATCTCTGATATATAGTCTACGCCTAGCTCTAAAGCATACTTAAAGCCCGCTATATATGCTGTTCCAAGCCCAAGCTTCCCTTTTCTTTTTATTATATGTATTCGATTGCCTTGTTGAGCTCCTTGTTTCTGCTCGACGATAGCGGAAGTGCCATCTGGAGAATTATCATCAACTATAAGTACTTCTGTATGGGATAACGCCAAGACAGCATCTATGATAGCCGATACATTCTCTTTCTCATTGTATGTAGGAATGATAATAAGGTGCCTCAATAGTACTTCGTTAGCCTACAATATTAGTTAAATATTTAATATATAAAGACCCTAACATGTTCGCTTTACGAAATATTAACAACTTATAAGTAAGGTGCTCGCACTTCAGAACATTTTTGCCTCGAAGACGATCTCATAGACTAACTCTACTATATCTTCGGTCTGCGGCTTGGCGTAGTAGTCTCCATCATTGCCATACGGCGTCCTGTGATCTTTAGCTGTCAACGTGTAAGGCCTTGAGTCAAGAAACTTAAACCCATCCTGCACTTCTAAGACTTGTTGCATCATGTAAGCAGATGCGCCACCTGGCACATCTTCATCTAAGAACAAAATCTTGTTGGTCTTTCTCAGAGAGTTAACAATAACACGCTCAAGGTCAAAAGGAAGCAAGCTCTGTACATCTATTAGCTCTACCGAGATACCGAAGTCTCTCAACTTCACCGCAGCAGACATCGCATAACGCACACAACTACCGTAAGTAACCACAGTTATATGATCTCCTTCTATAAGCACTTCAGGCATACCAAGTGGGACGGTATATTCGCCCATATTTGACGGAAGTCTCTCCTTTAATCTATAACCATTCAAACACTCGATGATGATACCTGGGTCATTGCCTTGAAGCAGTGTGTTGTACATACCAGCTGCCTGCACCATGTTACGCGGTGTCAAGATGTGTATACCTCTTAAAGAATTGATCATCATACCCAGTGGCGATCCTGTATGCCATATACCTTCTAACCTATGCCCTCTCGTTCTTATGATCATTGGTACTTGCTGAGTTCCATTACTTCTATACCTAAGAGTTGCGACATCATCAGTTAAGATAGGCAAGGCATATGCGAGATAATCAAGGTATTGTATCTCAGCTATCGGTTGTAGTCCGCGCATAGCAAGACCTGCACCTTGACCCATGATCGTCCATTCTCGGATACCTGCATCAAATACTCGAGCCTCTCCATACTTTTCTTGGAGGCCTGCCATACCTTGGTTCACATCGCCTATCTTTCCTACATCTTCTCCAAATGCCAACAAGCCTGGATATTTGCTAAAAGCGGTATCAAAAAACTCGTTGATCACCTGATAACCAGGCATTTCTGGTGAGTCAACATTATACTCTGGATGCACTACAGGGACAAAAAGGGGAGACTTTTCATCGTTGGAGTATAGATGTGTTCCAAAGTCCTCTTTTATTGAAGCATTATGCTTGTCGATAAAAGATATCACCTCAGATGGTATGTCAATCTCATGAGCATGTAAGTGGTATACAAAGTTACGAGCGATCTGAACTACTTCTCCCCTCGAGGGAAATACTAAATCCAACAACTCATTTTGAAACGTTGTTTTGACATCTTCATCAATTGATGTCATTGAGTCTAATACTGATTGAAATGATTTGCGACACTGCTCATTGGGCTCTTGAAAATCCGCCCAAGCCTTTTTCTTGCGTCCAGAAACAAAAGACCTTGCTTCTTTCTCCATCTCTGCGATCCGCTCTTCAGAAAGTATGTTGTTTTTGATGAGCCATTGCTTCATCTTTTTATTACAATCAAAGTCCTTCTCCCACTGCAGCCGCTCTTTGGACTTATATCGCTCGTGTGATCCAGAGGTACTATGTCCTTGTTGCTGGGTCATATTCTTTACGTGGACCAGCGCTGGGACATGTTTCTTTCTGACCTTCTTTGCAGCCTTTTCAAAGGTGAGGCAAAGTTGCTGGTAGTCATAACCATTAACCGTATAAAGGTCCAGGCCATCACCGTATTCATCACGTAAAAAACCTTCTAAAGCTCTTGATATGCTACCTTTTACAGTTTGCTTTTCTATAGGCACTGATATACCATATCCGTCATCCCAGACTGCCACAAGTAGTGGCACTTTCTCGACAGCAGCGGCGTTCATGGTTTCCCAAAATACTCCTTCACTTGTACTCGCGTCACCGATCGTACAGAAGCAGATCTCATTACCATTGTCTGAAAACGCATCGTACTCTTCTCCTAATTCGATTTCTCGATATTTCTTTGATGCAAATGCTAAGCCCAGCGCTCGGCCCATCTGACCCGCTGTACAGCTTATGCCAGCGCTTATGTTGTATTCGTTCAGATGATTAGTCCACTTGCCTTCATCATCTATATATGGAGTAGCAAAGTGACCTGTCATCTGTCGACCACCTGAGAAAGGATCATTGTGAGGATCCGCATACATCTGCGCTAAAAACTGTTCTGGAGTCGTAATCCCCAGTGCCATCATAAGCGTTTGGTCACGATAGTAACCTGCTCTATGATCTCCTTTTTTAAAGGCTTTGGCCATGGCTATCTGCGCAAGTTCCTTACCGTCGCCAAAGACACCAAACTTCGCTTTACCGGTCAATACTTCCCGGCGGCCTTGGATACTGAGTTCTCTACTGACAAGAGCCAACCAAAAATCCTCGATCACTTCATTCAAGAAGCTTTTCTTCTTGCCTCCCTCTTTGTACAATATCTTCTCTAAGATCGGGCTATCTAGGTCCTGCGGTAGGTTCATATTGGCTGCGTTGACGACTGCAAATGTAAGCTCTTTGACAATATGACACTGGTCTAATTATCAACAGAATAGGCCAAAAGTCTACGCAAAAATCAGTTAACAAGACAATAACACTGGATTCACAAGAAGACCTTTTATATAAGCTATGTATTCTATATCTTTGTCATAGTAAATTATACATGATGAATATCTTTAAAGTATTATTGGTTTTGACATTGTCTTTAGGACTCGGTGTAACCATTCAAGCACAAGCTGACGCAGCTGCAACAGAAGTTGTAGATGGACCAGTTATGTCATTTGACAATCTCGTAGTTGATTATGGACAGATAGAACAGCACTCAGATCCACTCAGAGTAGCTAAGTTCACTAATACAGGGAATGCTCCTTTGATCATCAAAAATGCAAGAGGAAGTTGTGGATGTACAGTACCAACATATCCTAAAGAGCCAATCATGCCAGGTGAGACAGCTGAGATAGAAGTAAGATACGACACAAAGCGTGTAGGTACGATCAACAAGACCGTTACTCTTACAACTAATGAAAATAGAGACCCTATCGTTCTTAAAGTAAAAGGGAAGATAGCTAAGGCTGCAAAGGAAGAAAGTGTGCCAAAGCCAAAGACTGGATTATTCAAGCCAGGTAACTAATCTCTTAAAAGAAAAAACTTTTTAAAGCCGAAAAGCATTCAGTGTTTTTCGGCTTTTTTAATAAACACCACTTATGATCATCGTTCTCTCACCTGCTAAGTCCCTCGACATGACACCCTCTGAGCGGGACCATTATAGCTTACCAGTACTGAAGTCAGATGCTAACAAGCTTGCTAAGACACTTAAGCAATATGATATCGAAGGGCTACGATCACTCATGTCCATCAGTGAAAAGTTGGCAAGAGAAAATGTCAGTCGCTATAAAACCTTTAAACCGAGAGGCTACGAGTCGCAAGGAAAAAGGGCTGTAGACACCTTTGTTGGTGATGTCTACAGAGGATTGGATGTCAGTGATTTTAATAAGAGAGACTACGACTTTGCACAAAAGCACTTGAGGATATTGTCTGGGCTGTATGGAGTATTGAGACCATTGGACATGATGCAACCTTATCGTCTTGAGATGGGCACGAAGCTATCCACCGACAAGGGAAAAAACTTATATGATTATTGGGGCAACAAGATCACCAATGAGATCAACAAGTCTCTTACTGAATCTAAAGAATCAACACTTATCAACCTCGCCAGTGAAGAGTACTTTAAGTCAATCAAGAAGGACAAACTTAAGGGTGATATCCTGACGATCAACTTTAAAGAATACAAAGGAGACAAGTTGAAGTTTGTATCATTTACCGCCAAGGTGGCAAGGGGAATGATGGCGAGATATATCATCAAGAATCGCATCAAAAAACTGGAGGAGATCAAAGGGTTTGCAGAAGATCGTTACTCTTATAGCGAGGAGCATTCTAGTGAAAACAACTGGTTATTCGTTAGATAGAAGAACTTAGCACTTACCATATATATGTGCGTCCCTGTCATTAATCTATGATATACAGCCATACTTCGATTATCAAGTTAGAGGCAACTAATAACTATTACTTTTAAGCAATGGAAGCCCAAGAACTTTACGAGCATGCACGAAAACGTGTGAAGAAGAGAAAGAAGTTCTACTCTCATGTCATCACGTGGGTAGTGATGAGCATCTTTTTTATCCTTCTTAATTTATCTACTACAGACTATTTTTGGGCCATATTCCCCATACTTGGTTGGGGAATCGCGGTGGCTTTTCATGGAATCCAGATATTTACCAACGAGTGGGAAGACTCTGAGATAGACCGCGAATACGAAAGATTGAAGCGAAAACGCAGAGCTCAAAATCCAGACGCAGAGGACATGGAAGACTTTGATCCAGAGTTGAGTGATAAGGACTTTGTATAGATGACCTTTGCTTAATCCGTCTGCTATCGCCATCTTTGTTCTATCCTACAAAGGAATTAAATGCCCACAGGGAGCAAACCACACATAAAGAAGACTTGGAAGGACGAACTTCATGAAGTCATATTTGAAGCTGACACTGTAAAGGGAAAGTCCTTTGACATCATACTTCTCATAGCTATCGTAGCCAGTGTAATAGCAGTATGTTGGGAAAGTCTCCCTAATCTTAACCCAGGAACGAAGAAGGTTCTCTATATCGTCGAGTGGATGTTTACCATCTTTTTCACTATCGAGTATATCATGAGGCTCGTGAGCGTACAAAGGCCGTCAAAATACGCTCTCAGTTTTTACGGGATCATCGATCTACTTTCGATCATCCCGACATATTTAAGCATTCTCGTAGTTGGAACCAATTCTCTTCTTGTATTTAGAGCATTGAGGTTGATGAGATTGTTCAGAATCTTTAAGATGGTTCCATTCTTAGATCAAGGTAACATTATAGTTTCTTCGATTCGATCTTCGATCCCAAAGCTTACAGTCTTTGTCTCATTTATTATGATCATCGTATGTATTTCTGGTGCCGTCATGTATCTTGTAGAAGGACAAGTCAATGGTGAATTTGATAGTATTCCAAGAGGGATATATTGGGCCATTGTTACTATAACTACTGTAGGATTTGGAGATATAGTCCCTACTACGGCCTTAGGACAATTTTTATCAGCTGTACTGATGATTGTAGGTTACGCCGTTATAGCGGTCCCAACAGGTATCGTAAGTGCTGAGATAGTTAAAGGCGGAAGCGATGATGAACCCCACGCATATACTACGCAATCATGTCGATATTGTAGTTTGGAAGGCCATGCCCCAGATGCAATTCATTGTAAGTTTTGCGGCGAAATCTTAAACGTAGAAGACGAACCTACCAACGAATAAGTGCGCTCCCCCAAGTAAAACCACTACCAAAGGCAGCAAGACAAACTAGATCTCCTTCTTTTATTTTACCCTCATCTCTTGCCTCGGCTAAAGCGATTGGGATCGAAGCTGCAGTAGTATTACCATACTTCTGGATGTTGTTATGAACCTGATCGTCCCGTAATCCGAGCATCCGTTGCACAAACTGAGAGATCCTTAGATTGGCTTGGTGTGGTAT
>CALIHL010000028.1 GCA_938022935.1 uncultured Saprospiraceae bacterium | reverse complement strand
TTGCAATGCTACTCACAATTTGAAAAGTGTAAAACTCTTAGTTGAAGAACTAATAAAACGTAAGATACCACGCGATCACCCACATGTCAACTTTTGCCAGCTACAAGGCATGAGTGATTATATCACTTTTAACTTAGCTCAGTCAGGTTTTAATGTTGCTAAGTATGTTGTCTATGGACCTGTTAGGGATGTAGTCGAATATCTGATTAGAAGAGCAGAGGAAAACACTGCCGTGACAGGTGAGATGAGTCGGGAGTTGACTTTGATTAACTCAGAAGTCAAGAGAAGAAAATTGTAATTACTTTCTATATAGATCCATTCATGTTATAAAGCTTCTCTGCAAGTTGATTTTTCATGGTTGCAAGCATGGTCATAAATATTATCCTATTTCTTCTATTCTCTCAACTTTTTAGAAAAGTTGAGCATGAACGAACGACCTTCGAAGAAGTGGAGTTAACAACACTCTAAGTGAGAGAAAAGCGCATGCGTGCGTCTGATTTAAACACTGTAAAATACAGGCTTGGTTTTAGTGTAATCATCGCTTTGTCTCATTTAGATTGCTGCGGAAGTGATATGGGTTCTAAGTCCTCTTTTTTAGCGCTTGCAAGCATGGCCGCCCCTCAAATCATCCATTGCCACCCTTCTTTAATATACAAAAAATGGGGTGTGCAAGTCCAGATTGAAAAGCAAGTGCAAAGAGCTGTACATCTACCTATGTAGAAACTGAAACTCAATTCTACAATACAAGAAAAGAAGAAAGCTATTCTCAAAAACAACTTTCTCCTTTTATAAATATCTTTTATATCAACCTTACTCTATAACCACAACCTTCTCGGTCGCAACCAAAACTCCCTCTTCTACAATCTCTATAATGTACAGCCCCTTCATGCCTTGCGCATCAATCTGCAAGTTAGATTGACGAGATGGAATGACACGTTTGTTTATAAGCTTACCTTGAATGTCTCTTACAAATATAGAGACTTCCTTAGCTGTAGTAGGCAGGTTGATATTGATAATATCTGTCGCCGGATTAGGGTAGATACTCAACTCTTCAAACTCTGGAGTAAAGACTGGAGTAGAATTTTCTAATCTAACTTCTACATTGTCGATGGCCCATCCCCAACCTGTGGTGAATGCATCTGCGAAAAGTCTATATCGAATAAATACTACATCATCCACATCAAATTTATCTTTCAAATCAATCTCATGATCAACAAATATAGATGCGCGCCCTGGTTGGTTTCCGTTGTATGCTGAGTTCCAACTAGGATTGAATGAGGAATCATAACCATCTTTCAATGGGATCCAGTTGGTTCCATCTTTACTTGCTTCTACGATAACATAATCATAGAAGTCTTGCTCCCCAAAAACTGAAAAATCTTCTCCTGTCTCTATGATAGCAACATCTTTATACAAGAAATTTTGTTCTTCTGACACAATGATAGGAGTCTTGAGTTGATACATGATCTCCCCTGCATTACTATAATCATGCGCGCTATGAATAGCTGGATCAGAAAACCCACTTTCTAATCTTACTGAAAAGCCTTCGCCAAAAAAGTCTTCTAATAAAGCATCATCAGAGAAGTCATTAAAGTAAGAATCTGTAGGCTCGCCAGGAACAAATACAAATGCAGTAAAAGTAGAAGAATTGTATGGTGCTCCATCTAAGAAACCTATAACATTAAACTCATATTCGCCTTCAGGCAGATTGAATTCTTCAATAGGAAAAGAAACATTATCTCCCGGTGTATAGTCAACGATAACTTGATTAGTCGTATCTCCATCGATAAGTATTCTCAAAGAATCAAAGTTGCTACCTATGATGCTGTTCATGTTTATACCATCTAATGGGCTAACATTCACGGCAGTGATAGCTGGGGCGAAAATGTACTCTTGCTTGATACCTTCTACCTGTACAGACCATATACCCCTACCATGAGTGGCAATTACCACTTGGTCATCTTGGATCTTTAAGTCCATGATCGGCACTGCAGGCATATTATTATCCATTAATGACCAAGATGCCCCATTATCGAGTGACTCTATTATGCCGAGTTCGCTACCAACCCATATACGATTAGGATCATTAGGAAACACGAGTAAGCAATTGACAGCTATATCTGGAAAGCCTTTTGTACTTACTCCATTTCCGTTGAATCCAGTGATATCTTCCCAGCTCTGTCCGAGATCTTTAGTCATCAAGACTTTGGTTCTTCTTGCAAATGAAAACAAGGCATAGGCCGTACTATCTTCAGTCGGATGAACACCTATCCCTGATACTAATCCTAACTCAGCATCTCGATAATAAGAAGCAGGAGAAAAGGATGCTCCACCATCAGCGGATACATATAACCTCGAAGATTCATCCATAAACCCGCCTGCCCAGATTACATCTGGATTGGCATCAGAGACTGCTATATCTGCAAAGCTTCCAAAGCTCCATGTATTATCTTCAATCTCAGTTACTTCCCAAGAAAGTCCAAAATCATTGGATCTCCATACACCACTGCTGCCTATCGTAAAGATGCGATCTGGATTGCGCTTTGTATTGGCTATACGACTATAAAATGGGCCTTGGTCACTAATGCCTTGTGCACCATTCCTCCAGGTATTTCCTCCATCAGAAGATCTTCTTAATCCGTTAAATTGCAAACTACCTATCACAAGGTTTGGATCTCTATTATTCCATATCACTTCAAATCCATCTCCTCCAAAAGCAAAATCATAAAAGCTGGACGCATCCGCTTGATCTAATCTTGACGTAAGCCAGGTAGAGTTATCTTGCATGCCACCGATGTATCTATCGGCACCTGGTACTTTGTCAGCAGAATAAAATTGTGAAGTGTTTAAGCCAAAACTCCTATAAGTAATAGTTTTATCAGTTGAACCTGGATTTGATGAGGTGTTAGATTTATAAACACCACCATCATTAGTTGTAAGTAGCGAAAATGTTTTTAATTCAGGATCTTCGATAATTGTAGTTAAGCTATGTTGATCTGGATGGTGACCTTCGTTATTGGCGAACTCCGCTCCTGTAAAGCTATTGTTGCTATCAAAATCTCCATAAGCATCGCTAATTGTTACTGTGTTGGTTAGTAATCTTTTTGTAGACTCTGCGAGAATACTAAAGGATACAGGTGGACTGTCGTTTGGATCCCATGTTACTCCTTCTCTTAGCTCAGGCCACATTAGAAAAAGATGTCTATACTCCTGACCTCCGTTTCTTGCTATTAGTGCATTGGCAGAGTCGGCGTAAGGTACATTCTGAGGGTAGATGTATTCTCTGCTGTCATTTGGTGTATTGTTGGCGTTCAGGATTCGTTCTTTGATAGTCCATTCTCCATCTTCTTGTTGATCTCTAAAACTAACCATCAATTGTTGGTTGTTGGTTACATCCCATACTTGAAAGGGAACATCAACATAGTCTTGATATATAACTTCATCTGCAGGAACACCTGCACCTCTGCCGTCAACTGTAAACCTGTGTGCCTTTTGACCTCCTTGTCCAAATCTTATCTCAACGGATACTACATCTTCTGGATCAAGATCTCCAACAGAGAAACCTCCGCCAACGCTGATTCCATTTACAAAGTCCAAAAACTCAAAAGCACCAGCATCTTCTATATCGTATATGATGTCATCTTCCACGTTATTGGAAACTGTCATCTTAAACAAATTGACTCCCCCTACATAAGCGACTTCTTTATCAAATGGATGCGGCTCTACAACATTGTCATACCAGCCCTGTCCATCAAAAAAGTTTATTGCGCCCCCTTCTTCAACTGCTAAGTTCCATAGTTCAGCACCATCTCGACTTATATATAGATCAGAACCATTTCCTGAGCCCGACCCTTGAGCAGCCCCCCAGATATAGTTAGTATCAACGGTAGAAACGGCTATTTCTATTCTACCGGTTACTTGCAGCCCCTTTGATTTGTTTACCCATGTTTCTCCTTGGTCAGTGGATTTAAGAACGCCAAGCCTTCTTGTACCAACATATATAGTATTGAAGTTTTCTGGGTTGACCGCGATGTCATCGTATCTATCCTCAGTACTAAACAGCTTTTGAGTCCATGATACTCCACCATCTGTTGTTTTATATATAGCAGCTCTTAGACTGTCTTCAAAGACACTGTTTCTCGTTGTGACCAAGACTGTATTTACATCGTCTGGATGCACTGCTATTCTACTTACATTTCTAAACGCATCGTAATCTCCTGCTTTTACAATCTGTGTCCAAGTCTCACCTTCATCTAAGGATTTAAACATACCAAAGCCATCAAAATCGTTGGTAAAGTGTTCTCCCGTACCTGCATAAACTACTGACGGATCTGATGCAGACATAGCCAATGTATTGGTAGATAAGGTTGGGAAGTCATTGGTTTTATTGATCCATGACATACCGCCATCAGTAGTCTTCCATATACCACCGCTGGCAGATGCGGCAAGCCATGTATTGTTAGAAGGGTCCGATGGCATGACTAAGATCGCTCTTGTTCTTCCCGCCACATTGCCCGGTCCACGTTCTATGAAGTCCAGGTCGTCTTTTTTAAGATTTCTTGTTTTTGACTTTTTAGCTTTTTCTAGTTCTTCGAAGATATAGTTTTCTCCATATTCAGGAGCTGCCCGATCAACTGGCGTTCTGCGTTCTCTTTGATACTTGGCAAACGCTTCAGGTGCTTCTGCTTTAGCATGACCATTTTGTCTACGATGTTTTTTAAATCTGTAATAGTTATCCGCACTCGCATATGGATCATCTTTTGGCGAGTATACCTGCTCTACCTCACTTTTTATTCCGCTTTCGCTTGAAGGTATCATGACTGATATTAGTACCAGTAGTGCGATAGCGCTTCCGCAAATGTATGCCGTTCTATTCCTCAATTTTCTTCCTTTATATTTATGATGCGATGATAATCAGATGGTTTTTTTCTTTTATCCTCGATAACGCCGGGTCTTTCTTTAACGATAATGCTATGCGAATCGTGCCATTCTACCTTTCCCCTTACGGATTGGGTCTTGATTAGGACATTGCTGTTTAGGTCAATAACAGCAAAAAAAGTTTTAGGCTCATTTTGCTTCAAGCATAAAAAGTAGGTACTATCTCGGTTTGGGATGACCTCGGATTTATTACCTAAATAGCTTGAAGCAAAGCCTAAAGCAGTTTTTCTTTTGCTATCAATATCTGTCATACTATCAGTGCTTTTCTTGTTACAAGCAATGCTTATCAACATGACTGCCGCCAAAAGAGGCAATATGACATTTAAAAGTGAACTTTCAAGCAATTTTATCATTAAGCGAATATGCAACTTATCTTCCTAATCATAAGCGTGTAAAGCTTATGTAATTGAGCTCTAAATCTCTCTCCAAGTCACTCATATAGTTATTATCAAAAGTGTGTTGAACGCTGCATTTATTTCAGACATTTCTTAAATTATTAATTCAGAGTAAGGACTTTGGCCTTTCTTTGTGATCTCAAGCAGGGAGAAGTTTTATGACGTTATCAGACAGAATAGAAGCATTAGATAAGCTTAGCACCTTCATAAGAGCAGAGTCAGAAGGAGTACTTGAACCTGTGATTGTGCAAAGTATAGCTGAGAATCCATGGTTTACACCTGAAAGTGTCAAAAGGGCCTTACTTTCTATATCCACTCAGTATCTATCCAAGAGTGAGTTAAAGACATGGTCAAGCCAATACGATATACAAGATGACAAGTCAAAGAGAGTAGGTCTTGTACTTGCAGGCAATATACCGATGGTTGGCATCCATGATATCGTTAGCACTTTTATAGCCGGACATCATTCGATTATCAAATATTCATCTAAGGACAAGGTGTTAATCAAGTTCTTGATAGAGCAGCTGGAGAAGATTGACGACAGGACTAAGGGATACTTCACTGCAGTGGAAAGAGTAAAAGATATAGACGCAGTAATTGCGACTGGTGGTTCTACAGCTGCTACTCACTTCCACTATTACTTTTCTAAATATCCAAACCTTATACGCAAGAACAGGAGCTCCGTAGCTATTCTAACCGGTCAAGAGTCAACATCTGACTTGAAGCGATTAGGCGATGATATATTTACTTACTTTGGATTAGGTTGCCGTAATGTTTCTAAAGTATTTGTACCAAAGGGTTATAAGTTTGATACATTTTACGAATCAATAATTGACTTCCAAAATGTGATTCATCATAACAAGTACAAGAACAATTATGACTATAGTC
This sequence comes from uncultured Saprospiraceae bacterium, assembly GCA_938022935.1. Lineage (GTDB taxonomy): Bacteria > Bacteroidota > Bacteroidia > Chitinophagales > Saprospiraceae > JAJRXG01. The sequence continues at coordinate 958 of CALIHL010000028.1, read as the reverse complement.
ATGCCATTTATATACTTGGGCAGCATCATTTTCTTACTAACAACTTTCTAATTGTAAGAGAAGATCCAACCTTGGGTTCTCGTATATCGTGTATTCATTTTGAACAGTATGATAGCATAGAGGAAGTTGTGACTAACTTAAAAAATATCGAAGATGATATCCAATGTATTGCGAGCACATCTCCGATATCAAACCTTCCTTTCACGCCGATTGGAAGCTGTCAGTCACCCGCACTTTCGGACTATGCAGATAGAGTTGATACTATGGCATTTCTAACAGGATTATATGGATAAGCAAGCACGAGCAGATCATATCGTTGAGATATTAGAAGGTTATTATCCAGAGACACCTGTGCCATTAGACCATAAAGACCCTTATACATTGTTGGTCTCTGTATTGTTATCTGCTCAGTGTACTGATGCAAGGGTTAACAAGACAACACCAGCCTTGTGGGAGCTTGCAGACAATCCTTATGAGATGATGCGTGTATCTGTTGAAGAGATCAAAGCAATCATTAGACCTTGTGGCTTATCACCGCGAAAGTCTCAAGCGATATACGACTTGTCAAGAATTATTATGGAAGAGCACGATGGCAAAGTGCCTCAATCCTTTGAAGCACTGGAGGCGCTACCTGGAGTAGGGCATAAGACTGCGTCTGTTGTTATGGCTCAGGCCTTTGGTGTTCCAGCATTTCCAGTGGATACACATATCCATAGATTGGCTTATAGATGGTGTTTGAGTACTGGTAAGAATGTCGACAAAACAGAAAAGGATCTAAAACGATTGTTTCCCAAAGAACTCTGGAACAAGCTACATCTTCAGATTATATTTTTTGGTAGAGAGTACTGTCCTGCAAGAGGGCACGATATGAAGACATGTCCGATCTGTAGTCTTTATGGTCGGAAGTCATTGATGAAGTAGAAGTGTTTTATTTAAATCTTTAAAAGCTTCTCCAAGT
>CALIHL010000027.1 GCA_938022935.1 uncultured Saprospiraceae bacterium | reverse complement strand
CCAATGCTCATTTTCAAAATCGCAACAATATTAGTAGGATGTTATCTTGGAATTTCAATTGAAGAAAAATTCGGTCTACTCAGCAAAGCAAGAAACTAAACTTAATAGAATATTTCCCGATCCGTTCCCATTTTTAGGATTACTCCTCCGTGAAAACCCTCCGTGATTTTTAGAAACCTCTTTTTGGTATAAAACCAAACCAATGATTACTTTCAAAATCGCAATGATACTTTTAGGCTGCTACTTCGGAATCACAATCGAAGAAAAATTGGGCCTTTTCAAAAAGCAAAAAGTTAGAGGTTAAGATTATGACGTTTCCGGCAGGCTTCTAACTTTAGGATGATAGCTCCTATTCTACTCTGCTTTGAGGCGAGGAAGCCGCCAAAATCTGCTTAGAGGTATCCTGGCGGCTACCCAGCCGCAGGATAGGTCAGATTCATTTTTGCGTAGCTATGGATGATTTGGTGTGGAGGCCATACTCGCACAGGCTGAAAAAGTGGATAATTACCACGATCACTCCCTTTGCATTCTGAAAGAACCTTCATGAATATTGAAATTCAATAGTCGGCGACTTTTTCACTGAGATAATAAATCAGACGCTTTTGAAGTTGAAAAAACAGAATTAATAAGAATTACAATTGAATCATAGCTCACTATGACCTTTTAAGCGCTTTACTTCTTTAGAGAGTTTTGTAAATCCCTTACATTTGGATAGATAGGTGTTTTAACTAAAAAAGTTAGAATACTCTTTTATAAAAATCCATCCCCATCAAGAAGATCCCCTAATCCTCCAAGAATACTTCCTTCACCCTTACTCTTACCAAAATATCCTTTGCTGTGAGACATGATGCGATCACCTAAGCGGCTTATTGGAAGACTCTGTATCCACACTTTACCTGGACCGATCAGACTTGTAAAAAACAAACCCTCTCCACCAAAAATGGTATTCTTTACACCACCGACGAATACAATGTCATAGTCAACGTCTTCTGTAAATCCAACAAGGCAACCGGTGTCTACTCGTAGATGTTCACCAACTTCAAGTGTGCGCTCTACGATGTGACCCCCAGCATGTAGAAATGCCATGCCATCGCCTTCTATTTTTTGCATGATAAATCCTTCACCACCGAAGAACCCTCTACCTAATCTTTTGGAGAACTCTATACCAACACTTGCCCCTTTGGCTGCACATAAGAATGAGTCTTTCTGACAGATGATCTTATTTCCGTATTTGCTTAGGTCCAGTGGTATAATCTTGCCAGGGTAAGGCGACGCAAAAGATACCTTTGCTTTATCGACACCCGCATGAGTGAATGCCGTCATGAATAACTTTTCTCCAGTCAGTAAACGCTTACCTGCACCAAAGAACTTACCCATCATGCCTTTTTCTTGATTGGTGCCATCTCCAAAGATGGTCTTCATCTCTATGTCCTCATCCATCATAAGGAAGCTGCCAGGCTCAGCGATTACAGTCTCATCTGGATCCAATTCGATCTCAACAAATTGCATCTCTTCTCCAAATATTTCGAAGTCAATCTCATGTGCATTCATAGTAGTAGTTTGATTGATTAAGCAGTAAACTTAATCGCTTTACCCTATCCTTTATCACATTTATCGACGAATGATTACAGTCGACCTATAGAGTTCAATAAACATGGTTTTCTGTAGGCTTCTTGCCTCAGGATTATTGGTTCTATTCTTCTCGGCTTTTCTGCTTTGCGGCGAGGACGCCGCCAAAATCCCTCTTAGAGGTATCATGGCGGCTTCCCAGCAGCAGGATAGGCTTGCGTAGCCATGGATGATTTGCTGCGGAGGCCATGCTGGCACAGGCTAAAAAAGTTGACAGTTAATTCGATCACTTCCTTTGCATTATGCAAGAGTCAGCAAGAAGATTGAGATTCAATAGTATACTACTTTTTCACTGAGATAATAAATCAGACGCTTTTGCTCAACTTTTTTAAAAAGTTGAAAGAGTGAAAAATAATCATGATAAAATCCACATGATATTGGTTATGACTTTGCTATTAGGGTTCTGCCCAAAATCCTCTTAAATCTTTTAACTACCCTTTAACTAAAAGTACATATGTCATTTTAGATTATCTGCGTCTAAAGAGTAATTAAACGTTAGAGCCATGATTTTATTAAAAATATCCCTCCTGTTGGTTGCTGTTGCACTTGGGCATAAGTTTGAAGAAGACTTCAAGATGTCATATATACTCGTCAAATAGTATATTGAGTAGAGCCAAGAACATGTTTCTCAAGCAATACGTTCTACATTGTTTCTTAATCAAGAATCTTATTTAAACAAGTAACCCGTTTTTATGAGCGTGGCATTGGATGATTTGGAGAGGGGGCCATGCTGGCACAGGCTGAAAAAGTAGATATTCACTCCTATCACTTCCTTTGTAAACTGAATGAGTTATTAGTAAAATTGAGACTCAACAGTAAGCTACTTTTTCATTGAGGTTATTAATCAGACGATTTTCCTCAACTTTTTTAAAAAGCTAAATGAAAAGGATAGGTGAAAAGCTGATCATTCTAACAATGGTATTTTAGCGACTTCCCAGTCGGAGGCAATCTTAATTAAAAATCACAATCCTGCGGTAAAGGCTCAGTACTCTCTAACTCCTGAGCATAGTTGCTAAAAATCGTATCAACAACAAACCCGCCTTCTACAGATCCCCTCATAACAAGAGAGCCATAACCAAGGTTATTCATATGTCCCCTGACCACGACTTCATCATCTTTATCTATAGGTATAGGACCTCCACTTCTTGAGAACGGTTGTTCATTAACATGACTATGTGCAAGGATTCTTCGATAAGCAAGAGTACTGTCTATTGAGAATACTTCCCACCAGTCTGCATACTGTTCACAACCTGTATCGGGACTTATAATCTCAACATTGAATGTATAGC
>CALIHL010000026.1 GCA_938022935.1 uncultured Saprospiraceae bacterium | reverse complement strand
AATCTTGATGTATCAACTGCGTATTTTTGGAAAGATCTGTTGAGAGACAAGGGATTGACAATTGGAAGATTGGATAGTAGATACCTGGGTATAGATGAAAAGCAAAGTGGCACTAGACCAGATTATAATTCTGAGTTGACTTCTTGGTTGCATTCGTTTACCCCAGCGATCAATTTCTATTTACAAGAGCACCTCAAGTTTAAGACAGATATCAAGTACAATATGTTTGGTCCTGTAAGACCCTGGGATCGTTCTGGAGACAACACAGGGCCTAATCTCCGTCAGGCGATGGCTCAGAACCCATATCTCAATGTCATGATCCAATCAGGATACTATGATGGCGCAACAACTTACTTCAACGCCAAGTATTCTATGTGGCACTTGGATCCGAGTGGCAAGATGAAAGATCGCTTGAGCTTCAAGGGATATCGAAGCGGCCATATGATGTACTTACGTGCTGAAGATCTAAAGACGGCTAATGATGATATCAGAGATATGATTTTGCGCACTATGCCAGGTGAGGGAGTGTCTGCTAAGTATTAGTGAAAGAAGCTAAAGATAATTTTTCAGCAGGTTCAGCTTCTTATAAGAAGTTTAGGCCGCTATATCCTGCTCTGCTATATGATTACATCTATACTCATGTCAATAATTATAATTGCGCATGGGACTGCGGTACGGGCAATGGACAGGTTGCAAATGCCTTAAGCAGCCGTTTTGAACAAGTGATAGCCACCGATCTCAGTGAGCAGCAGATCAGTCAAGCATCGGTCAAGCCAAATGTTGTTTATAAAGTACATCGCGCAGAACAGTCTTTTTTAGAAAACTACAAGTTTGATTTGATCACAGTGGGTCAAGCTGCCCATTGGTTTGATCTGCCGTTGTTTTTTAATAATGCTTCTGCTCATCTTAAAGATAAAGGAGTCTTGGCTTTGTGGGGATATGGTCTGTTGCGTTCTGATGATTCGGATATAGAAGGAGCTGTTGATTATTTTGATAAAAGCATCGTTGGACCTTATTGGGATGAGGAAAGAAAACACATTGATGAGTTTTATAGCAGGATGCATCATAATTCGTTCGAGTTGACAGAATTAAACCAAAACCACTTTATAGAAGTCGATTGGTCAAGCTCAAGATTAAGAGCTTATTTGAAGACATGGTCTTCGGTTCGACATTATATTCGTCAGAATGAGAAAGATCCGGTAGACTTACTTTTTGAGACATATGATTGCTTGAATTACCAAGCGTCGCGCACTTTTCAATTTCCTATTTTCTTAAAGCTTTTTAAAAAGAAGATATGCTAGGACTTAGAACTGCTATATATAAAGTAAGTAATCTCGAACAAGCCAAACTATGGTATAGCCAAGCCTTCTCAACAAAGCCTTACTTCGATGAACCATTCTATATAGGATTTAATATCGGAGGGTATGAGTTGGGTTTGCAACCTTCTGACACTCCATCAAAAGACAAAGGAGAAAATGTATTGTGTTATTGGGGAGTAGATGACATCCAAAAAGAATATGATCGACTGCTTGATCTCGGTGCTAAAAAACATGAAGTGCCGACTAATGTTGGCGGCGAACTCATGGTAGCTACTGTAAGAGATCCTTGGGGCAATGTATTAGGATTGATCTACAACCCTGACTTCAAACTGCCACTAACAGAATAGTTAATCTTCACTTACATCCTTAGATCCTCTACTATAACATCAGGATGCTTCGATGGGTCAAATGTAAAAAGTTGATCACTCACCTTTGGAGCAAGATCGATATCGGTGATCACAATCGTAGCCTTAGATCCATCCTTACCAAAAGCTATAACCTCAGTGATTTCATTCTTCTTCGTATCAATAGACAGTCGAAACTTAGCATAGTCGCTAAACTCATCCGTAGGCTTAAACTCTATCTCTGTATTCCATCCATCTTTGGCAGAGATACGGTATTTGTAAGTGTCACCCTTGTATTGTTTTAAGATGCCCAGTGGCGAGACAAAGTATCCATCTTCACCTTCTTCCGCCGGATCATAATCATTGATCTGTACTTCGTTTCTATCGGGGATAAACATCCATATCGCCTTTCCATCATTGTATAACTCCTGCTGTTCATTCTTAAAGACCCATCGCTCTCCAGCTTGTAAGACACTCGATGCGAGTAGCATAGGCTCTTGCTCAGGATAATTGACTGTCAAATCAAAATCTATCGCGACAGAGGCTACAGCGCCATACTTATCACTTAGTTTATCTAAGATCTTAGTGGCTTTCTTGTCCTGCGCTTGGATGCCCACCGTAAGGATCATCATGGCGATTATTGAAATATACTTCATCATAAGAACACGCTTCTGTTGTTATATAGACGATAGTAACGTCCATATGATCCCTAACGATACGTTAAATGTTGACTAACTAAGCCTTTGACCTCTGTCCGTCGATGCTATACTTGCCAGCGCCCATCAGAAAGATCGCCAAGTAGATAAAGAAGTAGAGTAGTGCTAACTCCTTTTTACCAAAAGGATCAGCGCCATGAGCGATAAACGCTGCGACCAACATCGTAAACATCAAAAACGTACTGAATAAGCGACTCTTAAAGCCCACCAACAAGAATATAGCACAGATGAATTCTGCAAATGCTGTAAGTATCAAGGATAGCTCTGGGCCGAGTCCCAAGGGATCTCCAAAAGTAAAATCGCCAGCTAACACCTTCATAAACTTACCATAGCCGTGCGTTAGCATAAAGCCCGCTCCGGCGATGCGAAGCATGAGTAGTCCTATATCAGTATTTCTTAGGTCGTTGTTGAGTAAGTCCTTTATCATAACAAAGTGATTTATGACAAGATAAGAATATTGTAGATTTTGACATATGTAATCAGTTTTCTCGATGTTTACAGATCTAACACCTATAAATTAGCTAATACATGAAGATATTAACCGTCTCTGGCTCACCCAGTCTTACATCTTCTAACAGTAAAATGTTAAGCTCCCTATCCCAGCTTTTCAATGAGCATACCTTCATGAACGCGTCTTCATTATCAAGTCTGCCTGTGTTCACCCCTGAATTGGATGTTGCGCCTTGGCCCACTGAAGCATTAACGTGGCGTCAACAAGTCCAAGCTGCTGATGCTGTGATTATTAGTACTCCAGCTTATCTACACAACATCCCGGCCATGCTTAAGAACGCCTTAGAGTGGTTGACAACTTCTGGCGAGTTAGATGGGAAGAGGACTTTGGCATTTACTTATACGCCACATCCACCCAGAGGAGAGGAAGCGATGACTTCCTTGCTATGGTCTTTAAAAGCGCTTAACGCAAATATTATAGCTCAGTGTCCCTTTTATCAGAACGAACTAAAGCTCAATGAAAGCGAAGTGTTAGAAGGGGAAGAAAGTATAATGATTCTAAAAGAGTCAATAAGTCTGTTGTAGCACGACATATTATAGTTTCTATTCTATGTAATTATTTCAATTTGTCTCTTACCGCATACTTTGTATTTTTTATAATTTAACAAGACTTGTAGTCGGAGAGATAGTTGTGTTTTTACTTTAGCGCTCACAATCGAGCATGATGAACCCCCTGAGCGCACTTCTTCTTATTCTTACGATACTTTGTTCACAAGTTGGGCAGGCCGAAGTTGTGACAACAGTATTGCCAAGTACAGATCGTGCCCTTGTTATTGTCACATCTGAGGTTTTAGTAAAAAGCCTGCTCAGCGATAACAACGAGAAGGTCTATGTGGATATCACCTTGCCTATGCATGCTGATGTAGGATTTGAAATATATGATGCTGATGAAAAGATCCATCACTTGTGGCATGATCAGTCCTTAGATCAAGGAAGACACCAATTGTCTTTGACGCTCCCACAATTAGAAAAAGGAAAGTACTTACTGCACATCAAAGTGGGTGATGAAACCTTTAAACACTTGGTTATATTGTAACCAGTTAAGTTCTATAGTTCTACTTAAGCTTCTACTTTTTGACTACTTGATATTAACCAAAGTCCAAGCCCTGTCAGCGCACCATTGAGTGCTAAGAGCGTCCAGCCAAATTGTAATCCGTTAAACCATGCTACAGAGTTGCGATCTAAGATAAAGGTCAGAAATGGCGCTGCTATACAAACCGCTAATGCTAGTTTGTCTTTTATCTTTCTCTTGGTCATGATGCCAAATGCAAACAATCCCAATATAGGTCCATAAGTATATCCCGCTGCCGTAAATAAACTGTTGATAATAGCGTCATTGTTCAGTGCTTTAAATATAATAATGACGATAAGGAGGATGATGGAAAACCCCACATGAACCATCAATCTTGTCTTCTTCTTCTCCGCCTCTGTCCGCTCTTTTTCTTCAAACCCTAAGAAGTCAATACAGAATGACGTAGTCAATGCTGTCAGTGCAGAATCCGCACTAGAATAAGCCGCCGCTATTAATCCAAGTATAAACACAACACCGATGAATGGTCCAAGGTGATTGAGCGCTATCTCTGGAAACAATAGATCCGATCGATCGGGCAAAACCATTCCAGTTTTTGCTGCGTACACATATAGCATCGCTCCCAGGGTCAAGAACAAAAGATTAGCAAAGATGAGGATCACACTAAATGTGAAAACGTTCTTCTGTGCATCTCCAAGAGACTTACAAGTAAGGTTCTTTTGCATCATATCTTGATCTAGCCCAGTCATCACAATTGCAATTAAAGCACCACTCAAGAATTGTTTGAAAAAGTTGTTGGGGTCTCCCCAGCCACCTTCAAAGTGAAACATCTGAGTATATCCTTCTTTGGATATCTCTGTCCACATCTCACCCATAGAGTAGTCGAGGTTGTTGCAGATAGCGATGATCGTTAGGATCACTGCTGTAAGCATGCATACAGTCTGAAGCGTATCAGTCCAAACAATGGTTTTGATACCACCTTTATAAGTGTAGACCCAGATCAACAAGATGGTCATAGCGACAGTAACAAAGAATGGAACACCCAAAGGTCCCATCACAAAGTTCTGCAGGACGATAGCAACTAAGAACAGACGAAAAGAAGCGCCTATGATTCTGGAGAGTAAAAAGTATCCCGCCCCAGTTTGATAAGATACCACACCAAATCTTTCTCGCAGATAACCATATATCGTAGTTAGATTGTATTTGTAATAGATCGGCATGAGTACAGCCGCGATAACAAAGTATCCAACTAGATAGCCCATGACCGCCTGCATGTAGGAGAAGTTCTGATTGAGCCCTTCTTTGCCGATAACACCTGGGATAGAGATGAGCGTTACACCAGACAGGCTTGCACCGATCATGCCGATAGCCACTAGGAGCCAAGGTGACTTTCTATTGGCCGTAAAGAAAGTGTCGGTATCAGCGTCTTTGCTAGTAAAGTATGATATGGCTATCAAGACTAAAAAGTAGAGCCCGATGACGATCAGTATAGTTGTAGGACTAAGAGTCTCCATATGATTTTTTATGATCTTCGATTAATGATAAAAATACCTTTTTCCACGGCCCCCAGCCGTAAGCCTCAGACAAGGTACTATTGTGCCAGATAAAAGAGAACGTTCCCTTTACTGCTTTAGATTGTTTGATTAAAGATTGGCATTTGGCTATGGCTTCTTCAGGACTATAGTTCATATAGTAGCGCATCGTCACATCCATAGTCATGCCTGGATGGATGGTGAGCGAAGTGCTTTCTTCTTTTGATAAATCATACCATTGATACGTTCTTGATGTGCTAGCGCGGTATCCAGGTTGATCTGGATACATCATGCTATAGTCATCTGTGATGCCAATCGATATTAATCTTTGATATGAATGAGGAAATTCTAATTGTAAAAAGTGTTGTCTGCTTTTTGTAATATCTACACCACACTGATCTTGAACCCAAATATGTTCTTTCTTTAGCTGATTAATGTCTGTGTTGGACTCCATACTTGGGTGGATGCCTATATCAGCCCACTTTTCTAATTGCTTGATGATTCTTGCAAAGTGAACTGTGTTAGCAAGATGATTTTCATCATGCGGCTTTTTATAATTATTGAGCAAGAAGATGATGGGCCGTTTACTACATTTTGCGCAAGCTTCTTTAATCCAATCATAAGTGTCAAAAGGGTCTGCTCCCGAAGTCCAGTTTCTGATCCGCGCTTCTTGATTTATACTATTCCACTTTATAATGTCTTTTGCTATACCTGCGTACCTTTTCCAACCTTTGTATTTGTATGCATAAGGCAGGTCTATGTCTATTGTAGGTTGGATACTAAAACTTCCGCTCAAAGACCAGTCAGCGTTATAGCGCTTATTAATCATTTGCGTAAAGCGATCTATCCAGATGTCAACTAAAGGCAGATGAAGAAAGTCATGCTTGCTTGCTATACTCTCTTTGCTTGGATATCGCCCAAGTCGATCTTTAGGAACTTCGAGATATTCTTCATATCGACTCAAGAGATAAAATACCATTGCAAATATATCCACCTCAAGATCTGTTATTCCATTTTCTAATTGAGTCGATTCACTTTCTTTGAATATCAGATAAGTCAACTCCTCGTAAGTTCCAACCTTAACTTTTTTCGCCTTTATATTAGACTCCGCCAATAGACTACTGGACTTCATGCTTAAGCTTTCTTCGGCAACATCTCTTTTACCATATCGTATATTGATGACGTCATCACTGGGGTTATGTGTTGCGGATAATGTGTAATCCAGACCGAGATAGGACTTAAAGATCAGGTCACAGATATATGTCAATCTGGGCGTTTGGATCTGCGATATGATATGAGGCTTAAGCACTTGGCGACAAGATAGATATACTCTCAGAGATCAACATTGTGGATGATTAATCGTTATAACGACATAAGTTAATGTGCATAATACACTATCTTTCCCTTGTGATGATGAATAACCTTCGAATATACTTTCTTACGCTTGTGATGATGGCTGTTCTGGGTTCTGCCTATGGACAGACGGTATTTCAACCGAAGCCGATAGAGTATAATCTAAAGGGTGTGGTGTATGACTTTGAGACCATATTTGAAGGACGTATCCATGCCCAAGGATTTACGATAGGTGTCAAGAAGGGTAAGTTGAAGAGTTATTATCGCACGAGCTACAAGAACTTTGAGATTGGTTATATCAAAGATCCACGCGAACGAAGGGACAATCGTAACAATAGCCTAACCGGAGAGCGCATATCATCTCCGTTTGTCTTTGGCAAGGCTCATGACTTTTTTACGCTCAGATACTCCTACGGTGAGAAGCGCTATCTCTCTGAGAAGACAAGACGTCGAGGGATGGCTATAGGGCTCATCTATGAAGGTGGAGTAACATTGGGACTGCTAAAACCATATTCCATCAATGTTGTACGGCTTAACCCAGATGATCCAAGTGACCAATCGCTTGAAGTGATTCAGTATTCTGATGAAGTCAGAGATGACTTTCTCAATGATAGATTTATCTATGGAGGTGCTGGCTTTTTCAACGGACTGACTTCGATTACGCCGACCATAGGACTTCATGGGAAGATAGGTATGCATTGGTCTTTAGGCGCTTTTGATCAGAAGGCTAAGGCTTTTGAGACAGGGATCATGTTTGATGTTTTTCCTCAGAAGATCCCGATCTTGATAGAACAAGAAGACATCAATAATAATTTCTTCTTTTTTAAACTATATCTATCCTTCCAGTTTGGAACAAGAAAGAGAATAGGAGAGGAGTAGACCCACTTCTTCGCCTAATTATCCAGCTTTCGCAAAGTTGATCATAAGATCCTGTGAACTCTCCAGTACATTTTGCAGTTTTGTGGGTAGAAAAGAATAACGATTTGATCGATTTACCGATTGTAACAGCTCCTGAGAAGAATACCAAAGTGCGCAAGCCTGATTGGTTACGTGTCAAGTTACCTATCGGAGAAGATTATAAGCGGGTACGTCGATTGGTGGATGAGTACAAGCTTCACACAATCTGCCAAAGTGGCAACTGTCCCAATATGGGCGAATGCTGGGGTGCTGGTACTGCCACCTTTATGATACTGGGTAACGTTTGTACGAGATCTTGTTCTTTTTGTGCAGTTAAGACAGGTCGTCCACCAGAGTATGATGAAGATGAACCGCGACGTGTAGCTGAAGCAATTATGCTGATGCAAGTCAAGCACGCTGTGATCACTTCCGTAAATAGAGATGAACTAAAAGATCGTGGTGCTGAGATATGGCACCAGACGGTTAAGCTAACCAAAGAGATGTCTCCAACAACAACGATAGAGACCTTGATACCGGATACAAAGGGTAATTGGGAAGCACTTGAGCGCATGATCTCACCCGGACAAGAAGTAGTCTCTCATAATATGGAGACTGTTGAGCGCCTCTATCGACTAGTAAGGCCTCAAGCCAAATATCAAAGAAGTTTAGACCAGATCAAAAGGACTAAAGCATATGGTAAAAGAACTAAGTCTGGCTTTATGGTTGGACTTGGCGAAACCAAAGACGAAGTCCTTCAGATCTTGGATGCTCTTAGAGAACACGATTGTGATGTAGTTACTATCGGACAATACTTACAACCGACTAAGATGCACCTTGATGTCGCTGACTTTGTTCATCCTGATACATTTGCTTTTTATCATGAACAAGGGATGAAAAGAGGCTTCGATTTTGTTGAGAGTGGGCCATTAGTCAGGTCTTCGTATCATGCCGAGCGTCATCTTTAGCAACTATCATTTCATTATATCCAATGGTTAACCCCTGATCTCACTCGATAAGATCAAGATGTTGAAAACACATTAATAACTGTGTTTTAAGGGCACTGATCGGTTGCCCAAATATTACTATCTTGACCTCATAAGACCGAACCATGTTTAATAGCAAAAAAGATAACGGAGATATGAGCAGCAACCACCGTGAATCCACTCCCACGGGGATTAATAGTCTTGGTAGTAACACTACAATTCAAGGAGATTTGACTTCTGAGTCTGATATCAGATTAGATGGCAGTTTAATCGGTAACCTCAAGTGCAACGGTAAGTTGATCCTTGGACCTAAAGGAAATGTCAAAGGTGATATCACTTGTACCAATGCCGTAATAGAAGGTACAATCGACGGCACTATTAAAGTAAAAGACCACCTTCAGGTTAAAGAAACTGCTAAAATCAATGGTGAGATATCAACTAGTAAGTTGACCGTTCAATCAGGAGCAGTATTTAACGTGAAGTGTGATATGGGTGGTCAGACCATCGCACCAAAGTCTATCCCTCAGGTGAAAACTGCTTAGTGACTATGAGTAAGAAAGGGCCTAAGTCTTCGGCTTATCTCAAGTATAGCGGGCTGGCCTTTCAGATGTTTTTTTTGCTGATTTTTGGATGGGTGCTGGGCTCTTTTGGCGATAGATACTTTGAATTAGAAAACCCCTACATCGCTATCTCACTGGTTACAGTTTTTCTAATTGCATTTTTCTATAAACTCTATAATGATTTAGAGAAAGATCGACTATGAGTTTTGGCCGTTTTTTTCGATATCTTGTATTGATCACTATAGCTGCAGCCATCTGGTCTTTTATAATTTCCAAGTTTGGAGCAGTTGCCCAGACGCTTAGCATCTATGCTATCTCAATCAGTTGCTTTTTTGTTTTCTCGATCCTGATCTTCTTTTATGCATACTATACATCAGCATCTGATCGGCTATATTCTTTTAACAATGTAGTCTCTGCCTCCTTTCTTATAAAGCTGATCATGTCTATCTGTACATTGATGCTTTTTCAAAAGTTTGCCAAACCCACGGGCAATGCTTATGTCTTGCATTTCATAATTGTGTATCTCATTTATACAGCCTATGAAGTTTACTTTCTGACGAAGTTGGCTAAGTCATCGGCATAGTAGTCACAGACCATATCAAGATATCAAGTGAAGGAATCAAAGATCATAGGTGGGTTGATTGCTATGATGGGAGCGATCATGTTCTCGACTAAGGCTGTCTTGGTCAAGTTAGCTTATCAATATGATATAGATGCTGTGTCCCTTTTGATGCTGCGGATGTTGTTTTCTTTGCCATTCTTTTTGATAATAGGACTGATGACACTCAGCAAGAGTAAGTCCAGTCAAGTTAACTTGAAGAAGAATAAATGGAAGGTCGCCATATTGGGTCTTTTGGGATATTATATCGCAAGCTATTTAGATTTAGAAGGGTTACGATACATTGATGCGAGCTTAGAACGCATCATCCTTTTTATCTATCCGACCTTGGTGATCATCTTTTCTTATTTGATTTATAAGATACCGATCAAGCACATACAGATTGTGGCTATTGTTATGACTTATGTAGGCATCATCATCGCATATAGAGCCAATATGGATGTTAGCCAGGGCGAAGAAGTTGTTACGGGGGCTTCTTATGTACTGGGTAGTGCGGTGGCCTATAGCTTGTACCTCGTCGGTACAGGCGATCTCTCCTTAAAGCTGGGTACAAAGGTCTATACGTCTACTTCAATGTCCATCGCTGCGTTGGCCATCATCCTTCATAATAGCTTAGTCAATGGATTCAATTTGTTTGATTTTGAATCCGTTGTCTACTTCTATGCATTGTTGATCAGTATCATTAGTACAGTCATACCTTCTTATTTGATCGTAGAAGGGATCAGAAGGATCGGCCCTAATAATAGTAGCATCATTGGATCTATTGGCCCTATCTCAACCATTACGTTGGCCGTCATCTTCCTGGGTGAAGAGATCAGTCTTGTCCAAGCACTGGGAAGTGTGATCGTGATTGTCGGAGTGGTCTTAGTGATTCTATCCAAAGAACCCAAACCATCTTCTTAGGCCGATCTTACTATTTTGGTAAGACAGAAGAACCCCTTATGATGAGTTCAGGCTTAAATGACTTCTGGAAGATTTGACCATTTGCATTTAAGGCTCTGAAGAAAAAGTCAAAAGCCATCTCTCCCATTTTCTTACCATTCTGTTCTAGTGTGCTCAGCGGAGGATTTAGGTATTTGGATATTTCAGAGTTGCTAAACCCTACGACGCCTAAGTCATTAGGGATACTAATGTTGTTCTCTTGGGCATATTGATAGACTCCGATCGCGATATCATCTGTAACCGAGAAAATAGCATCAGGTGGTTCTTTAAGGGAGAACAACTTATGACAAGCCCTGTATCCTTCTTCTGCTCCTTCTTCTTTGTTATTGAAGTTACAGATGCTTAAGTAGTTTTCATCTATAGGCATGCCGTGCTGTCTGAGCCCTTCTTTATAACCTTTTATTCGCTCATGACCTATCGACCAGCTATCGGACGATGCGATATGTGCTATTCTCTTGTATCCTGATTGTACGAGATGACTCACAGCCTCAAAAGCACCTTTAAAGTCATTGGTGTTTACGAAGTTGCCATTGTAGTTATCATACATTCTGTCCATCACAACCACAGGTGTTCGTCGATGTATTATAGGGAGTACATTTTTGTTGAAATCGCTATGCTTGCAAGGGGCAATCAGGACACCTGATACACCATGCTCTGAGAAGTCATCTAATACCTTCTTTTCTCTGTCTGTGCTATGAAGTGATTCTCCCAGTAAGACAAAGTAATTCATCTCATGGGCGCTATTCATGATGCCTTCAAGTAGAGTAGAGAAGAAATAGTGCTTTACATGTGGTACTATGACCCCTACAACATTGAGTGTGCTGCTTTTTCTAAGTGATAAAGCGAGATTGTTAGGCTTATAGTTGAGTTCCTTAGCCATTGCTAAGATGGACTGCTTTGTTGTAGGATTTATATCAGTTTTGTTGTTAAGTGCTCTCGAAACTGTCGTAATAGATACATTTAGCGCTTCTGCAATGTCTTTTAGCTTGGCTCTGCGGTTCATAGGCGTAAAATAGCTGCTTGTTAACGTTGCCGTAAACGTAACCGTTATTTTTTATTGGATTCATATCGGGTGGCAAAAATAATCTGCCTACATTGTTTGCTTAAAGGTCTAGGCTGCCAGTATATACTGCGATCGCTTAAGCCTTTTTAGACGAGGATTGCTAAGTGAAGAATTTTGTGAGCAATAATACTTAAGCATCTATAGAGACTTTTAAATCTCTTATGATGTTTACCGAGTCGAATATTATTTTTTTTACTAACTGTAATATGAAAATGCTATCTATGAAAAAGTGCATGTTTTTAAGTCTTAAAAACTTGTCGCTAACTGTCATTTGTGCTCTGATGAGTACGATGATGATGGCGCAAGTATCTGGTGTCGTAACCGACGCTGGAAACGGGGACCCGTTGATCGGTGCCTCGGTATTTGTCAAAGGTTCCACTGTTGGAACAATCACAGACATTGATGGATCTTACTCTATCGATGCATCTGCTACTGATATCCTTGTGATATCTTTTGTTGGTTATACAGAAGTAGAAGAGCTTGTTGGTTCAAGATCTACTGTGAATGTAGGCCTCTCTGTGGGAGAATTGCTTAGCGAAGTAGTTGTAACTGGTTACTCTTCACAAAGAAAGAGAGATATCACAGGTGCGGTTGCTGTTGTAGACAGTGATGATCTTAATGAAGTGAGTGCTGCGAGTTTTACACAAAAACTTCAAGGTAAAGTTTCTGGTGTGCAGGTATCAACTTCTGGTGAGCCTGGAGCGGGATCTTCTATTAGAATTAGAGGTATCTCTTCTTTTCAGAACAATGATCCTCTTTATGTAATTGATGGTGTACCAAGTACGGACAACTTTAACAATGGTCTTAATGCCAACGATATCGAGTCTATCCAAGTACTTAAGGATGCATCAGCTGCATCTATATATGGTGCACGTGCGAACAACGGTGTAGTTATCGTAACTACTAAAAAAGGTAAGCCTGGTAAGACAGTTGTTACTTACAACGCTAACTATGGTATCCAAAACCCAGTTGGAAGCTATGATCTAATATCAGATCCTGCTAAATACTCAGAAGTAGTGTACACTGCATTTGACAATGCGGGTATCGACATTCCAGCTGAAGTTCCTTATTCTGCAGGCAGAGGTACTATACCTCAGTACATTTATGCAGGTGACTATAGTGGTTACCCAGGAAGCAATCCTGTAAATGAAGATAATTACAGCTTTCCTAATAACTTGATTATGAGATCAGGTGCCACTGATTGGTGGAATGAAGTGTTCAAATCAGCTCCTACTACAGAGCATACTTTAGGGATCTCTGGAGGTAATGAAAACGCAAGATTTAACGTAAGTGCTGGTTACTTAAACCAACAAGGTACGTTGATTGAGACCTTCTTCAGAAGAGTAAGTTTGAGAGCGAATTCTGAGTTCAAGAAAGGAAGATTCACATTTGGTGAAAACCTATCAATGGCTCGATCTAATAGCATCGGTCAAAATGGTGGAAATCAAAGTGAGCAAAACACAATCACTCAAATCTTAAAAGCTCAAGCGATTGTTCCATTATTTGACATCTCTGGTGTGAATTATGGCGGTGGTAAGGCAAATGGTCTGAGTAATGGTGGAAACCCTGTCGCAGCACAAGTCAGAGCAAAAGATAATGAAGGAACATTCTATAAGATCTTAGGTAATGCCTATGCTGAAGCAGAAATCATTGATGGCCTTAGATTTAGAACAAGCTTTGGTGTCGACTTCGCTAACAACTTTACACAAGGATTTAGCTTCCCTTCTTGGGAAGAATCAGAGCCAACGACGATCAATGGCTTCCAAGAACGAAACCAAAGTTTTTGGAACTGGACTTGGACGAATACTCTGACATATGACTTTGATATCGGCGATCAGCATGGATTAACAGCATTTGTTGGTTATGAGTCGATCAAAAATCAAAGCAGAACGATCGGAGGATCATTGGCTAACTACTTTACTGATGATATCAACGCTTGGTATCTTAACACAGGTCTTGCAGATCCTGGATCAAGAAACGTATTCAGTTTTGGTGGATTTAGCACATTAGCTTCTGTATTTGGTAAGGTTGACTACTCGTACAACGACAGATACTTATTAAGCTTAACTGTAAGAAGAGATGGATCATCAAACTTTGGTCCGGACAATAGATATGGGGTGTTCCCAGCAGCAAGTTTTGGTTGGAGATTATCTGAAGAATCTTTCTTGAAAGATGTAGATGCAATCGATGACCTCAAGTTGAGAGTGGGTTATGGTATCACCGGTAACCAGCAAATCCCAGGTGGTAACACTGTAGATAGATTTGGTGGTGGACCAGGTAATTCATTCTATGATATCACAGGAGCTAACACTGCTATCCAGACGGGTTATGCGCTCACAGGTAGAGGTAATCCAGCTTCAAAGTGGGAGGAGAATAAGTCACTAAACGTAGGTTTTGATTTAGCACTTAGCGGTGGTAAGTTCAACTTAGTATTTGACTGGTATGATAGAACAACTGATGGTCTATTATTTAACCCTGAGCTACCAGGTCCTGCAGGTACAGCATCTGCGCCATTTGTTAATATTGCGAAAATGCAGAACAAAGGGGTGGATTTAGCTATTAATTACCGTGATAAGTTTTCTGAAGATGGAAGCTTTAACATTGGTTTAAACGTTGGACATTATAAGAACACGATTCTTGGCATTGATGGAGAAAGAGAGTCATTCTTCCCAAGTGGAACTGGAAGAATTGGTCGTATAAGATACAATCCTATCGGTGGATCTATAGGATCTTTCTTTGGATGGCAAACAGATGGTATCTTTAGAAGCCAAGCAGAAGTGGATGCACATGCCGAGCAAGATGGTAAAGCAATCGGAAGATTGAGATTGAAGGATCTTAATGGAGACAATGTAATCAACGATGGTGATCTTGGAACGATAGGAAGCTATCATCCTGATCTTACATTGGGTCTTAACTTGGGAGTGAATCTTGGTAACATTGATGTTACAGCATTCTTCACAGGTACAATTGGAAATGATATCTATAACTACAACAAACTGTTTGAAGTGTTTAGATTCTTTAACTCTAACGTAAGTAATGACTTATTAGATAGAGCTTTCCACCCAACTAATAATCCTGATGGAGATTGGCCGATAATTGATGAGGGAGATACTTTTAGTGAGCGTTCTACTGATTTCTATATTGAGGATGGTTCATACGTAAGATTGAGAACACTTCAGGTAGGTTACACTATCCCAGGTTCTTCTTTAGGAGGTTCAGGTATTGGTTCTTTAAGAGTTTATCTGCAAGGGCAGAACCTATTGACATTTACTGGATATGAAGGTGTCGATCCTGAGCTTTCAAGCTTTGGTGTTAATGGTAACAGTGATCAGAACGCAGGTTTTGATTTCGGTAACTACCCATCAAGTAAAGTGATCATGTTCGGTGTTAACGCATCATTTTAATCAACAAAAATTTAAATTCATATAAATGAAAAAGAATAGATTTTTTAAAGGTTTTGCGGCAATGGCTTTCGCCTCTGTCCTACTCTTTGCCTGTTCTGAAGACTTTCTTAATGCACCTCCACAAGGAGCATTGGATTCTGGAACATTGGGTAACGAAGCGGGTGTAGATGCGGCTTTGATTTCAGCTTATTCTTTGCTAGATGGATGGGCAGAATCATGGGGTGCAGTATCCTCACCATGGCCAGCATCTGGAAGTAACTGGATCTGGGGTAGTGTGATGTCAGATGATGCGCACAAAGGTTCTGAAGCAGGTGACCAAGGTCAATCTGAAGAAATTGAATTATTCACATGGGCTCCTGGTAACAGTTACTTTGATGATAGATTCAAAATCCTTTATGAAGGTATCTCAAGAGTAAATGCAACTATCAATCTAATGAATGGTGTAGAAGGCTTAGACGGAGGCTTTACATCAAGAGTGATGGGAGAAGCACAATTCTTAAGAGGTCACTATCATTTTGAAGCCTACAAGATGTGGGGTAACATACCTTACTATACGGAATCAGATGTTGACTTTAGAAAAAGTAATGACGCTGCGGCGCTTCCTTTAATCATAGCTGATTTAGAAGCAGCTGTAACTGCTTTACCATTGACTCAAGGTCAAGTAGGTAGAGCGACAAAAGGAGCAGCACAAGCTTATTTAGGAAAAGCAAAATTATACGGTAAGGACTTCTCTGGTGCTAAAGCAGCACTTGATGCAGTTGTTAATAGTGGAGTATACTCACTAAGTCCATGCTTTAAAGACATCTTCTCTACAGCAGGGGAGAATGGTTCTGAGCATGTATTCTCAATCCAAGCATCAGTAAATGATGGAACTTCAGAAGGCCAAAATGGTAACTTTGGAGATAGATTGAACTTCCCTCACGGGGGTAGCCCATTTGGATGTTGTGGATTCCACCAGCCAACTCAAAACCTTGTTAATGCGTACAAGGTAGATGAGAATGGATTACCAATGTTTGGTACTTTCAACGAAGTTGAAGTAGGAGCTGATGATGCAGTAGATCCAAGATTGGATATTACTGTAGGTAGAGACGATATACCATATTTCGGATTTGGTATGCATTCACCAGCTTGGATTAGAGCAAGATCATTCTCTGGACCATTTAGTCCTAAGAAGTTTGCTTATGAGCCAGGACAGGAAAGTTCAGTAGGATGGGTGAATACACAGTTGAGTCCAGTGAACATGCCGATTATCAGATATGCCGATGTACTATTGATGCTTGCAGAAGCAGAAGTAGAGCTTGGTAATCTTGAGCGTGCTCGTGAACTTACTAACATGATAAGAGAAAGAGCAGCGGGTTGTGCTCAGCAAGGAGATGGTAGCTTAGGTGCTCTTGAAAGCGGTGCTGCGAACTATGCTGTTGCAACTTATGATGCACCATGGACTGATGCAAGTGCTGCAAGAGATGCTGTAAGATTTGAAAGAAGATTAGAGCTAGCACTTGAAGGACACAGATTCTTCGATCTTAGAAGATGGGGCATCGCGGAGCAAGTGATGAACAAGTATCTTGACGAAGAAACACCAAGAAGACCTGCATACTTAACTCCTGCAGGAAGATACCAGTCACCTAAGAATGATTTGTACCCTCTACCTACAGTTCAGATAGAACTTAGTAAAGTTGATGGAGAAGCGAGACTAAAGCAGAATCCAGGTTTCTAATCTGATTCTATAGAAAATAGAAAAGGGAGCATTCTAATAGAGTGCTCCCTTTTTATTTGTCAGAAATGATAGTCTATATATCTTCATTCGTTATACCTTTATTGGATGTCTAAATTGATCAATTTTCTTGTGTTGTTTTGCATTCTTTTGATGATAAGCTGCAGTGACAACAACTCAAGTGATTCGACTTCCATTGCGATAGATAAGGATGCGCTTTTTCAATATGTCGATGCAGAGAATAGTGGAGTAGACTTTGTCAATGAAGTAGAGGATGGCAAAGATTTTAACGTGCTTGCTTATCGCAATTTTTATAATGGAGGAGGTGTCGCAATAGGAGATGTTAATAACGATAGTCTGCAAGACATATACTTCACAGCCAATCTAAAATCTAACAAACTATACCTCAATCGAGGAGACTTCAAGTTTGAAGAGATAACGGCTTCTGCTGGTGTAGAAGGCCAACGAGGTTGGAGTACCGGTGTATCCATGGTAGACATCAATGCAGATGGATACTTAGATATCTATGTCTCTAACTCTGGTGATGTAGCAGGGGACAACAAGAAGAATGAGCTATTCATCAATAACGGAGACTTAACCTTTACAGAAAAAGGTGCTGAGTATAATTTGGATAATGCTGGTTACTCTACTCACGCAAGCTTCTTCGATTATGACCTTGATGGGGATCTTGACTGCTATATACTCAATAACAGTTTTAAAGATCCAGGGAGGATTGATATCTATAGCCGTACTCGAGAAGAGAACGATCCTTTAGGAGGAGACAAGCTGATGCGAAATGATGGATCTTCATTTACAGATGTTACTAAGGAGGCTGGATTGTTTAGCAGTGCGATAGGTTTTGGATTGGGCGTATCGGTGGGAGATGTAAGTGGTGACAACTGGCCAGACATTTATATCAGCAATGACTTTTGGGAGCGAGACTATCTATACATCAACAATGGTGATGGGACATTCTCAGAAGACCTCAACGACCGTGTAAGTATCTGTTCTGTCTCAAGTATGGGCGCAGATATCGGAGATATCAACAATGATGGCCACCAGGATATATTTAGCACAGATATGTTGGCTGCTGACAATTATAGATTGAAGGCGATGACTCAGTTTGATCCGTTTCATCTTGAGGACATAAAATTTAGAGCCAGCTATCATTTTCAAATTTTACAAAACTGCTTACAAGTAAATACTGGTCAAGGAACCTTTAGAGAAACAGCATCGATGAGCGGCGTATCTGCAACCGACTGGAGTTGGGGGGCATTGATGTTTGATTTTGACAATGACGGCTGGAAAGACATCTATGTTTGTAATGGTATCTATCATGATATCATGTACCTAGACTTTGCCAATTTTATAGATGACAAAGAAGCTGTAAAGAATATCGTTACTGAAAAAGGACGATACGACTTTCGAGATTTTGTAGAGTATCTGCCTACTAACCCAATTGACAATTATGCTTTTGTCAATCAAAAGAATCTAACGTTTAAAGACAGAGCTCAAGAGCTTGGATTTAGAAAAGGAGAGTTTAGCAACGGTGCTGCATACGGTGACTTAGATAATGATGGTGACTTGGATCTTGTGATCAATAACGTCAATATGCCTGCAAGTATCTATCGCAACCAATCAGATAAAACGGACCATCACTACATCTCTTTAAAATTAGAAGATCGAGAAAGCAAAAATCTTCATGCCATCGGAGCTAAAGTTGAGCTAATCACTGCAGAAGGAGTTCAATCGCAGGAGCAATATATGAATAGAGGTTTTCAGTCTAGCGTAGGTGCAGGATTGGTGTTTGGATTAGGAACAAGTGATCAAGTCAAATCACTGAGGGTCACTTGGCCAGACAGATCTACAGAAGTGATTGATAATCCTGTTATTGATACAACCATCTTAATTGTAAAAGGTAGTGCAGGCCAAACAAGTAAGAATGTCCCATCAATAGTTAAAGCTGCAATTTTCTCAGATGTTACAGCTTCTATAATCAAAGGTGACAGTGAGCACAAGGAAGATATATTCAATGACTTTGATTTTGAGCGATTGCTGCCAAGGATGCTTAGTACTGAGGGTCCGGAGATAGCAGTTGGTGATGTTAATGGTGATGGACGAGAAGACTTTCTAACACTTGGGCCGACAGGTGATGTAGATAAACTCTTTGTTCAAAACAGCAGAGGGCAGTTCCAATTGAAAAGGATAGATGCTTTTGAAGCAGACAAAGAATATGAAAGCACATGTGCTGCATTTTTTGATAGCGATGGAGATGGTGACCTGGACTTAGTAGTTGGAGCGGGAGGCAATCAGTTATCCAAAGGAATGGATGGCTTCCTTTTAAGATATTATGAAAATGATGGTGAAGGAAACTTTGCTTCGGCACCAATGAAAGCACCGCCTGGAGGTGGCCAAGTTTCTGTCATAGCACCAGGAGATTTTGATAATGACGGAGATATAGATTTGTTCGTAGGTGCAAGATCAGTACCCGGTAATTATGGTATCACTCCAGGAAGTTTCTTTTTTCAAAATAATGGAAACTCTTGGACAGACATGACTACTAAAGACATTGGAACCGTTGGTATGGTTACAGATGCTGTTTGGACAGACCTTAATGGTGATGATGCATTAGATCTTCTTGTTGTCGGTGAGTGGATGCCTGTTACAACTTTTATTAATGAAGGTGGTAAGCTAATTAAGCAAGAAGTCTCAGATACAGAAGGATGGTGGTTAGATATCGAAGAGATAACAGGTAATGATGGCGTGAAGAAGTATGTCTTAGGAAACTGGGGATTGAATTCTAAATTCAAAGCATCAAAAGAGAAGCCCCTTACTATGTATCTCAAAGATTTTGATGACAATGGAAAGACAGAGTTTATCGTCAATTGGTTTCCACCATTAGATGAAGAGCCTTATCCATTTGCAACGAAGATGGATATGTCAACTCAATTGCCATCTTTGAAAAAGAAGTTTCTCAAGTATGAAGACTTTGCCAAGCAAAACTATACTACACTCTTTAGTGATGAACAGCGCAAAGGTGCTAAGGCATTTAAATGTAACACTCTTGAAACAAGCCTGCTTACAATAGACAATGGAAATATTGAGTTAAAGCCCTTGCCACTTGCGGCACAGATAGCCCCAGTGTTTGCAACAACAACTTTGGACTTCGATAAAGACGGATCTGATGATCTATGGTTGGGTGGAAACTTCTATGGATTGAACCCTCAAGGAGGAAGGCTAGATGCCAGTCGTGGGGTGATATTGAAAAATACAGGAGGCGACTCTTATGAAGAAGTTTTTGGACATCCAGATCAAGTCAAAGGAGAAGTGCGGGATGCAAAGATTCTAAAAGTTGCAAATACGGAAGTGCTACTAGTTGCAAGAAATAATCAATCCCTTCAAGCTTTTACATTAAAGTAGACTATAGAGGCAATAATGAGATACAGTTTTCTTCTGGGTATTCTGTCTGTTTTTCTTTTGTGTTATAGCTGTAACACTGAGCAAACTTTGTTTACACTATTAAATGAAGAAGAGACTGGAGTCTCCTTTAATAATATCATCATCCACGATGACTCCCTCAATATCTTAAAGTATGAGTACATCTATAACGGCGGAGGGGTCGGTGTTGCAGATCTTAACAATGATGGTTTGCAAGATTTACTTTTTACAGGGAATGTTGTAGACAATCAACTCTACCTTAATCAAGGTGACTTGAAGTTTAAAGATGTGACGAAACAAGCTGGACTTTTAGAAAATCAAAGGTGGAGTACAGGAGTGACGATCGTTGATGTCAATCTTGATGGGATGTTAGATATCTTTATCACTTCTTCTGGTCCGGACTTTATAAATAGTAAATCGAATCTTCTTTGGATCTGTCAAGAGATCACGAGCGACGGTGTACCACTTTATAAAGAGTCAAGTGAGGCTTATGGATTGATGGATGATTCGCAAAGTACACATGCCGCCTTTTTTGATTATGATAATGATGAAGATCTTGATCTTATTGTAATCAACAACGATATGGTTGAAGATCGCCAGCCGAGTAAGTATCGTAAGAGAGAAGATAAAGGAAGAACATCAAGAACTGACATGCTTTACAGAAATGATTGGGATGAATCTCTTGGTCACCCTGTCTTTACAGATGTAAGCGTGGAAGCTGGTATCATAAAAGAAGGTTTTAGTCTTGGCCTCAATATCCATGACTTTAATCATGATGGATGGAAGGATATATTTATCACTAACGACTACCTCTCAACTGACTTGCTCTATATCAATCAGAAGGATGGAACCTTTATCGATCAAGCAGATGTGTACTTTAAGCACACTTCGTTCTCTGCAATGGGGAATGATGTTGTAGATCTGGACAATGATGGACTGAGTGAAGTGGTAGCGTTGGATATGTTACCTCATGACAATTATAGAAAGAAGACGATGTTGCCACCGAACAATTATACTTCTTATCTTAACAATGAGCGTTATGATTATCAATATCAACATGTCAGAAACACCTTGCAGAAGAACAACTTTGATCCTGAAAGGGTTGGAAAAGGAGCTGTGTTTTCTGAGCAAGCTTTGATCTCTGGGGTAGCCGCTACGGATTGGAGTTGGACACCACTTGTTGCTGACTTTGACAATGATGGTGATCGAGATATGGTCGTTACCAACGGATTTCCTCAGGATGTTACCGATAGAGACTTTATAGATTATAATGCTGATGTAGGAGCCTTCGCTTCTAACAAGCAGTTGCTACAAAAAGTACCTTCTATTAAGATACCTAATGTTGCCTTTGAAAATGAAGGAGACCTTTCCTTTAAAAGAGTGAATGAAGAATGGGGGATCACAATACCCACCTTCTCTAATGGAGGGATCTATGCGGACCTAGACAATGATGGAGATCTTGATATTGTAATCAACAATATCAATGAAGCAGCCAGTATCTACAGGAATAATGGAGTAGTTAAAAATAATTGGATCAGACTTAAGTTAAAAGGCTCGGAGAAGAACCCTTTGGCTCATGGATCAGTGATAAAAGTCTCAACCGATAGATTAGATCAAATGATGGAAGTAACACCAGGACATGGTTACCTTTCCTCTGTCGAGACAATTATTCATTTTGGTTTAGGAACGAATGAGAAAGTTGATTCTATAAAAGTGATTTGGCCTGATCAATCGACGAGTGTTATCAATAATGAAAAAGTAAACCAAGAGCTAATAATTGACTACGCCCAACTAAAGAGAGTGCAAAGCAAAGAGGCTAAAGAGCAGTCTGATAAACTCTTCACTGATATCACAATAGAACGTAGTGTGGATTATAATCACATAGATGAAGACTATACAGATTACAATGTACAACCGATGTTGCTTCATAAGCTATCTCAGTATGGCCCAGGCTTAGCTGTTGGGGATGTCAATGGAGATGATCTTGAAGACTTCTATATCTCAGGTTCACACTTTCAAAAAGGACAGTTTTATCTACAGACATCTGGAGGCATTTATCAACGCTCTGAGATAATCAAGCAAAAAGAAGGAGTGCCAGGAGAAGAACTCGGTGTTTTGTTTTTTGATGCAGATAATGATGGAGATCAAGATCTTTATATGGCTATGGGTGGATATGAGTTTGACTTAGTAGACTCAATCTATCAAGATAGATTGTACATCAATGATAATGGAAGGTTAGAGCTATCTGATGCAGCACTGCCTAAAATGCTGACGAGCTCGTCTGTTGTAACAGCTGGAGATATGG
Source organism: uncultured Saprospiraceae bacterium (assembly GCA_938022935.1). Taxonomy (GTDB): domain Bacteria; phylum Bacteroidota; class Bacteroidia; order Chitinophagales; family Saprospiraceae; genus JAJRXG01. The sequence goes on along the minus strand of CALIHL010000026.1, from coordinate 24,815 downwards.
ACAATGATGGTGACTTGGATTTGTTTGTTGGAGGACGTGTGTCACCTGGTGATTATCCAACTCCTGTCAATAGTTACATCTTGAGAAATGACAGTGAAGTAGGTGATGCAAAGTTTACAGATGTCTCAAAAGAGATCGGGCATGAAGGCGAGGATGTGGGTATGGTTACGGATGCACTTTGGACTGATTATAATAATGACAATCTGCTCGATCTAATCGTTGTAGGAGAGTTTATGTCTATCATGATATTAGAAAATGATGGAAGTTCTTTTTCTAATTCAACTGCTGCATCGGGACTTGAAGAATATGTTGGTTGGTGGAACAGTATATCAGGTGGAGATTTTGATCAAGATGGAGATGTAGATTATGTGGTTGGTAACTACGGCGTTCATTCATTGACTGAGATTAATGACGATCATCCGATCAAAGTCTACTATAAGGACTTTGATGATAATGGCACTAAAGATCTACTACCTACCTGCTGGTTTGAAGATGTAGATGGAGTGAAGAATGAATATCCATACTTTGGACGATTAGAACACGAGAAGCAAATAGTAAAAATAAAAGGACAATACCAAAAGCATGGCGACTATGCTAATGCTACGATAAATGAAATACTAAGCGAATCAGATCTTGAAGATTGTCTAGTGCTCAGTGCCAACTATATGAAGTCTGCTTATTTAGAAAATCAAGGAGATGGTACATTTGGGTTAACCGCCTTGCCAAAGGAAGTGCAAGTAGCTCCGATATATGGTAGCTTGTCTCAAGATGTTAACCAAGATGGTCACTTAGACATCGTGATGATAGGTAATGATCATGGTATGGAAGTATCAATTGGCCGGATGGATGCCTTAGATGGGGTGGTGCTCTTAGGCGATGGTACTGGTGGATTTTCTGCTATGCCTGCAAGATCTTCAGGGTTTTATGTTCAGGGTGATGGGAAGTCATTGGCGACTATTTACAATAGTGAAGAAAAGACGCTCGATATAATAGCCGGACAGAACAAAGGTCAACTAAAGATTCACGAAAGAACACAGGCTGCAAATTGTTTCAAGTTTGAAGAAAAAGATCGATATGCTGTGGTCCACTTTGAAGATGGACATAAGCAGAAAATAGAACGCTACTATGGTTCTACTTTTCTATCTCAATCATCCAGTTATATCGAAGTGCCAAAAGGTGCTATCAAAATTGAAATGATTGGTGCTTCTGGATCAAGGGTCTTTGAATTACGCTAAGAATGTATCAATGATTTATTGTGGGTGATCGATAGCATCTGTTGCTATGCCCATGTAAGAGTTCCAATTAAACGGAGCCTGCTTCTTGTGTTTCAACTCGATTCTCTCTATAACCATTTTAGAAAAAGAGTAGAAGTTTTTAGCGTCTGTCATATAGCATGATATGATGTCAAGATGTCCATCATTATCTATGTCGGTTAAGAGTGGGGTAGAACCAAGGTTTGAACCAATCTTTGTTGGCCTGATTAGCGTAGATTGTTTTTTTGTAAAATCATGTATGCTCAAGTCATTTCCTAAAAAAGTGACTTCATGAGATGTATTAGGAAGTTTTGTTGAGATCGGATGATTAGTAGCTATGACAATGTCATCTATCTTGTCATTGTCAAAATCATATGCGATAGGTGATGCATATTGAAACGTCCCAGCACTGTCCTTGTAAACTATAGATCCATCACTTCCATCTATAAGGATGTTGCTGGTGAACTCAGTATCGGGCCATGGTCCATATCCATAAGAAGTGATGATGTCTTTTACATCATCATCACCATAGAAGTATCCTGGACATGACATGGCGTAACCTTCATATCCGGCGCCGATATTGGCCGTCCATAATGTTGAAAGATCACGGCCGTCTATACAGATGATTTTTCCATTAACAGCATTGATGACGAGGTCCATCTGGCTGTCATTGTTCATATCAACAATGGTAGGAGGAGCGATAAATCCTTTGGTTTCATCATTTACAATAGTGGTGATGTTGTTAAACTGCTTAGTGGCAAAGTCAGAAAAGCTGATGGCGTAAAAACCACCTCCAATCGTCTCGCCACCCGTACCAAAAAGGATAGACAACTGATCATCGAAGATGGTCGTCAATACTGGCGAACAATAGATCTCCTTGCCGTCAGAAGTTGGCATCCTGATCAGCTCTTTTCCATCCATAGAAGATATGGCCATAAGATAGCCTTGTGGTCTATCTGTTATCTCTGGTTTTGCTTTGATGAAACCGCCATACGTCACAATGATATCTTGACGATCATCACCATCTATATCTGGACAAAGCTGAGCATTGAAAAAGTTTAAGATCAGTGTATCATTAATTAGGTCTGCATCTGGATCGTCCTGCATATACTCCCAGATGATGGATCCCGTCTTGCCGTCTATCAAGTTGAGCTCAGCAGACCGACCGCCAATCAAAACATCCTGAGTGTCATCGCCATTGGCATCCATCAATAAGGGTGTGCCAACGATCTGATTACGAGTAGATATTTGCCAGATGGTCGATCCATCTTTGCCATCAAGCGCTAAAACTCCATAAGGCGTGGTCTTAAACTCTTGAGCGCCTGAACCAATGATGATATCCAGTATGCCATCGCCGTTGAGGTCAGTAGCTTTGGGTGAAGAAGAAGATCCACTATTGTTGATAGTGACCTCCCAACTGTCTGCAACAAAGGACGGTTGGCATGAAAAAAAGCATAAAAGTGAGCCTAAAAGTATGATCCACACTACGACAGTTTTTTCCATGACTGAAATGTAGATAATTATTCATATCTCTTCAGGACAGCTCGTATTAATAATGAGACTTTTCTATTTTGCAGTGCCGCTCCGAAAAGGTTCTTTGGGCTGGTCATCAAGAGTTATTATCTATTCTCAAGTGTTCGTAGCGTTGAGAAAGAGTACTACAAAGAGTTATCATGAATAAAGTCTTGTTTTTCATATTTGGCCTCTTTTTCGTTGGATATACCTGTGAAGCTCAGACAAGCGTGCCGGACACCATATTTGCTGGTAAAGCAAGTGCTGCCACAGAAGGAAAGCTCTTCAATATTATAGGAGAAGTTGTTGATGGTATCGATGAAAGTACCATCGTCGGAGCAACTATACAAGTCACTAATCTATCTGGTGGAGCTGTAACAGATGAAGATGGTCAGTTTAGGTTGAGGTTGCCTGCTGGCACTTATGACTTTACGGTGAGATATCTTGGTTACGAAGATTTTATTCTTCACTTGAGTTTATATAAAGACGTTGGATTTTCGCTTGATCTTAAGCCGTCGAGTGTACAGCTGGAGCAAGTTGTGATCACTGATAAGGCCGCTAATGAGAACATCGAGACCGTTGTCATGGGTGTAGAGACTATGGATATCAAACGCTTAGAGAGTCGATCTCAGTTGTTTGGAGAAACAGATGTACTGAGAAGTATCCAATCGTTATCAGGTGTAACCAGTGTAGGGGATGGAGCATCAGGATTTAATGTCCGAGGAGGTAACAGTGATGAAAATCTCATCCTTCAGGATGATGCTTTGATCATGAACCCGACACATACACTTGGGTTCTTTTCTTTGTTCCATCCCGATATGATTGAGTCGGTAGACTTGTATAAGGGCAACCAGCCTGCTTACTATGGCGGCAGACTTTCTTCTGTTCTTAAGGTAGGCTTGAGAGAAGGAAGCAAAGAGAAAATGAAAATACGAGGGGGTATAGGTATGGCTGCCTCAAGGTTGACCGTGGAAGGCCCGATTGTAAAAGACAAGGCATCCTTTATAGTAGGAGCGAGATTAGGATATATGAACTACCTGCTCAATGCTGTAAAAAATATAGACGTCAAGAACAGTAGTTCATCCTTTTATGATGTCACTTTCAAAGCTGATGCGCGGGTGACTGAAAAAACAAAGATTGGATTTTCATCTTTCATCAGTGGTGACGAATTTCAATTTGCTGACGAAGTGAACTTTGACTATGCTACTCGGACCGGGACCTTTTATATCAATCAGTTGATCAGTGATCGGTTCAATCTTACGCTTAACGCAAATGTTGGAGAGTATGAGAGTAGCTTGTTTGATATACAAGGTAACGACCTTTCAAGATTTACCAATAAGGTGAGTTTTATAAGGCCATCGATTAGAGGTTTTTATGAAGTGAAAGAAGGCTTGGAGTTAACGGCTGGAGTTTCTTATGATGTCTTTAATGTCAGTCCTGGCACATTGACTCCTGAAGGGGATGGATCAACGGCGATGCCAGAATCATTGGCTAATGAGAAAGGCGTAGCGCTTTCTCCATTCGTACAAGTAGATTGGAATATCAATGATCAGCTTTCTTTTTCAGCTTCAGCCAGATATACAAAGTATAATCGTGTAGGACCTGGTGAAGTCCAGATATATAGAGACGGTTTTTTTAGAAACGACTTGACTGTCGAAGAGACTCAGTCCTTTGGTGAAGGAGATGTGATAGCCAGCTTTGCTGGTTGGGAACCACGCGTGTCGCTTAGATATGCTCTGTCAGAGACTGCTTCTATCAAAGCTGGATACAATCGTGGCTTTCAATATCTGAATCAGATCTCTAATACCGCTTCTTCGACACCAGTAGATATCTGGAAGTTATCAGATACATATGCTACACCACAGACCAGTAGTAATTATAATCTTGGATTCTTTAAAAACTTTGATGATAACTCGATCTCTTCTTCTATAGAAGCGTTTTATAGAAATCAAGATAAGATCATAGAGTATCGTGACTTTGCAGACTTACTACTTAATCCCAATCTTGAAAGAGAACTTGTTGATGGTGTCGGTAAGTCATATGGTGTGGAGACTAATTTTAAGTTTAAAAAAGAGTCTATACAATGGGAAGTTAACTATACCTTCTCTCGTTCATTTAGAAAAGTGCTGGCTAGTGATACGCAGTTAGCCATCAACAATGGAGATTGGTTTTCTTCTAATTATGATAAGCCACATTCGCTCAATATCAACATGACTAAGAAGCTAAGTCGGATGACCAATCTGTCGCTCAACTTTACGTATAGCACAGGTAGACCGATAACGGCACCTGTAAGTAACTTCTCGATTGATAATGTGTTAAATATCCCAATCTTCTCAGAGCGTAATCAGTTTAGGATACCAGACTATCACAGACTTGACGTGTCGTATAGCATAGGGCCCTTTGGTAAAACAGAGAAGGGTCAAGAACATAAGCTGGTATTTTCTATTTATAATTTATACAGCAGACGCAATGCGTACTCTGTCTTCTTTAGACAGGTGCCATCACGAAGTATAAGCGTGTTTAGAATCGCAACCTTAGGATCGATATTTCCTTCAGTTACTTATAACTTTAAATTTTAATGATGACTTTATTAAAATACGTTTTACTCGGACTGGGGCTTATCGCTATGGCAGGTTGCATCGATGAGATCGATCTCAATATCGATAATGAAAGTCAGTTTGTGATAGTAGATGGGCTCGTCTCAGATGTGCCTGGAGAATATAAGGTTAAGCTTGACTTTAGTCCAGTCATCGGAGTGGGCAATGATAACATCCTAACACCTATATCAGGAGCACAAGTATCCTTGATCGGGGATAATGGAACTTCTGTACCATATACAGAAGATGATGAAGACCTAGGCGTTTATAAAGCTTTCACTTCTGTAACACCAGGAATCAGCTATCACATAGATATCACTACTCCTGATGGACAGAACATTACAAGTATCCCAACTATAGCGCCTGAGTCATCACTTGATATCACTGAGTTAGACTTTGAGGTGGCTAAGGTTGAGAACTTTAATGTAGTTGGTAACATTACAGTTACAGACTTTGTTGACCTCTTTGTTTCACTTGATCTCGCAGGTAAGAGACGGCATCCGGTAAGATGGAGATTGGATGGAGAGTACCAATATTTGGAGCAAGGAAGGATGCTGCTCAATCCTAAGACTTGTTATATCAAAGAGACAATAGATTTTAACAACATAGCTATACTAAACACAGAAGAAGTAGCGACAGAGACAGTGGAGAATGTTCAGCTATTTAGAACTTTGATGAATCATCGTTTTCACTTGCTCTATTGTTTTCATGTGTTTCAATATGCTCTAACAGATGAAGAGTACAACTATTGGAGTAGGGTGGAAGAGTTGGTCAATATTGATGGTACGCTATTTGATCCACCGCCTGGATCTATCATTGGTAACCTTGTGAACAACACAAATGAGAATGGTCGAGTGCAAGGATATTTTTCAGTGGTAGGTCAGACATCTAAGCGCTTTTTTGTAGATGTTTCTAAAAAGGACGAGTTTGCACGTTCAGAATGCGCAGATGGTTTTGCTGGTCGTAACAATCCACCAAGATGTTCTCAGTGTACTTTAATTAGAAACAGTACACTAGTTAAACCTCCTTACTGGAAGATAGAGTGATCGCTTCTGATCGAAACCTTTTCTAATTAGGCTGAAAGACCCTAACGTAGTCGATATCCATCGTTTGCGGGAAAGTGGTTGTTTCGTCAGGATTGCCTGGATACCGTCCTCCAACTGCTACATTAAATATAAAAAAGAATGGTTGGTTGAATCTCCACTGAGCATCAATATCACTTCTTTTTATAGTGTGAAACTTTGTTTCATCAACGTACCATGTCATCTTATTGAGCTCCCATATAAGTGTAAAGACGTGGAAGTCTTCACTAAAATCTTTGGATTGCGTATATGTAGAAGATCGAAAGGTACTGGGTTGTCCAGGCTCCCCCCAGTGAGCTGTGCCAACGACTTGATTGGCTTTGTGGCCAACTAACTCCATGATGTCAATCTCACCACAAGCAGGCCACCCTACCTCGTCAATATTAGTACCTAACATCCAGATCGCTGGCCACAACCCTTGCCCTTTGGGCAGTTTTGCACGGACGTCTATACGTCCATATTGAAATTCAACTTTGTCCTTTGTTGTTAGTCGAGCAGAATTGAAGCTGAATACATCTTCTTGTGTAGCAGTGATCGTCATGCGACCATCTGCAAGTTTGACATTCCGTTCTTCATTCGTATAATTCTGCAGTTCGTCATTGCCCCAGCCACATATATTTGGACATCCATCTCCAAGCTCAAAGTTATAGCGTTCTTCATCCACAGAACCGCCGTCGAAGTCTTCATTCCATATTTGGCTATAGCCATAGTAGCTTGTTGGTGTATTGTATCCATCTTCATCTCCAAGCTGTGACATATCGTTGTCTGTGATGCTTCCGATATTGGTCGCCGTCTTAATCGTAGCGTCTTTAGCATCACTGATGGTGACCTCAAGCAGTTCTTCTATCTCTCTATCATCATCGTTAAGGATGTCGATACTTATCGTAAATGAATTAGACCCTACCGCTATCGTGCCTTGACCAGACGTTGTAGTAAAGTCTTTGCTCGGTTCAGCAGTAAGTCCTTTAGTTGCATATTGAAATGTAACCTCTTTTGAAAAATCAGAACGATTGGTCGTTACTTCAAAATCCATCTTACCTCCAGCATCTGTCTCAACTGCCGTCGCGGCAGCGATGGATAGCTCAGGGATTATGGCATTAGGTTGTGGATTAGTAGGATTGGTAGGATCACCATCATCTGAGCATCCTATGATCCATATACTTCCTAAGGCTATTGCCACTATCAAAATCTTGCTATACTTCTTCATATCTATTTATCAACGTTTGGGATAAAGTAGTTGTTCTTTCTATACTCTAAGAAAGGAGATTCTATTGACATCAATAGCGCTTGAGCCGACAATATTTAGCGCTTTCAAGACTGCTAAGTGTTGCCCCTTCTCAAGGTAGATCTGACCAACGCTCAGCTCCTTGAAGTCCTTAACATAAGATTCTATCCGATGAATGCGATCATGTTCCTTACCGATAAGTGGAGGATCGTGTACTTCGTCAATGACCAATGCCAAAGAAGCATCGCCGATACTGAGTTGTAGCTTGGCGCCAACTTGACTTGGCCCGGCGGTATAATGTATGGATATATCATACGTCCCCGAGGCAAGTACATCTAAGTCCCAAGTGATGCTATCATTTGGGCTGGTCCAGTTGGTAAAGTATGAGTCGTTGGGATATCGATTAGATCTTTTGATATTGCCATGAGGGATACCATCACGAGCCGGCAGGTGATCCCAAGTGTTCTGCTTATGTCCAATTGGAAACTTTCTAATGTCCTCATATGAAAGTTCGGCAAGTACCTCTTTCTTCCAATCATCTTTCAAGCTCTTGAGATATGCTAAGGTAGCTGTGTCGCTACGACTGATGTCAAGTTGTTGACTTGGATCGGAGACCATGTCATAGAGCTTCTCTTGATGGTCTAACTTGTACTGTTGTGTCCGCACAGAGATCTTATCTCTCCAATAATGAACAATGTGGCGCTCGGGCCAAACTGATTCTTGCTCCAAGAGCAGGGTAGAAAGACTATTGCCATCATAAGAGATGCTCTTTGTTGGAGTGAGATTGCACAAGTCAACCAAAGTTGGAGCGATGTCTAAGACGCTACTGATCTGTGGTATCTTCAAGCCTTGGGAGATTTGATTTTTCCAATTTATAAAAAGCGGAGATCGTACCCCACCTTCATCAGTTGATCCCTTTCGCCCTTTCATGTTTCCATTCCACCTGATGCCGTTGGGTCCATTGTCAGTGAGATAGAGGATGATGGTATTTTCTAATTGTCCTTGTTGTTCTAATTGATCCATCAGTCGACCTACGTTGTAGTCGAGATTCTCAACCATGGCCAGTGCAGCTCTTGTGTGATTTTGTGAGACTGTATCTCTTGGTGCTCCTTGGATGACTTTGTCTTTGTGCCGCTCCCAATACTCATCAGGTACCTGCATCGGACTATGCGGTGTATTGTAAGCTAAGAAAACAAACAACGGGTCTTCAGACTTTTTACTATCTATAAATGACATAGCATGATCCGTCAGGTCGTCTGGGAGAAAACCTTGGCCTTTGACCATACTTCCATTGTGATCGAGCGAAGGATTGAAGTAATGTCCCCAATGTCCAGAGGTAAATCCATAGTACTCATCAAATCCTCGGCTATTGGGGTGATAAGGATGTTGGCCGCCACTATGCCATTTGCCAAAGCAAGCTGTCCGATATCCATTGTCATGAAATACTTCAGAGATCAACGCCTCATCCAGATCTATTCTTTCTCCGCCAGCAGAGGTACCCCTGACACCTGCTCTCAAGTGATATCGCCCAGTCAACAACTCCGCTCGCGTCGGCGAACAAACCGGCTGTACATAAAACCTATCAAAGCTCGCACCACCTCGAGCTAATTGATCTAGGTATGGTGTACTGATATCCTTGTTGCCATGGATAGAAAGATCTCCCCAGCCTTGATCATCTGCGAGGATGATGATGACATTAGGTTGCCTTGGGGTTGTTGGTTTTTCTTCTTGGCATGACGCAAAGAATAAGGCGCCAAGTATGATTGGTAGTATGTAGCGAGGTGTAGTCACGAGGGTGTTTGTTGTCATCTCTCATGTAAAGCTAATGAACCCACTGACTTCTATTTGATTATCATATTTTATTAAATATGATAATCAAATTATTTTGATGTACAAATATGATGATCAAACCAATTTGTTAATCATTTTAGCAAAAATGTGATCGCCTAATGTGGTTGATGTTCATCTTTTAGTATCAAGCTCATTTGTAGATCAAAAAATGATATATTTGATAATCAAAATGATACATGTATGAACCTCAATCTCGAAAATGCTGTAAACTACCACTACAACAAGTTCCCTCCTATTGACTTGAGATATCAAGTATTCATTGATTCTCTTATCAAAGCAACAGATTCGATAGCTAGATATGATCAGATGCTAAAGACATTGCACAATAGTGAAATACTGCTTGCCCCTTTGCGAAACCAAGAAGCTGTAATTTCATCGAGAATGGAAGGCACTATCAGCACAATGGATGAGATCCTTAAATATGAAGCAGATAATATAAATGAAGATGAGCTAAATATCGAAAATGTAAGATCAGAAGTACTTGAAACTTTACTCTATCGAAGAGCATTGACAAATGCACAGTTAGCAATGAAAGATGGATATAAGCTATCATCTTCTTTTATAAAGACATTGCATCAGCAACTACTATCCTTTGGAAGAGGGGCAAAGAAGTCACCTGGTGACTTTAAAAAAGAACAGAACTACTTAGCAGACCGTTTTAAAAAGAACATTTTATTTATACCCATTAGTCCAGAGAAATTGTTGGACGGATTAGAATCCTTATTCAATTACATTGAAGAATCTAGCCATCCAATCTTAGTAAAAACAGCCCTTATGCACTTAGAATTTGAGGCATTGCATCCATTTCAAGATGGAAACGGTCGAATTGGAAGAATGTTAATCACTTTATTACTCTGGTCAAAAGGAGTAATATCAGAACCTCACTTCTATATAAGCGGTTACTTAGAAGAGAATAAAGATGAGTACATAGATACAATGCGAAATGTCTCAGAGACAGGGGACTGGGAGTCATGGTGCCTTTTCTTTTTAAGAGCAATTGAAAACCAAGCAGTAAGAAATCTGGAAATAGCAAATAGAATAAGGGACCTATATGAAGATATGAAACTCATCTTTTCAGAGATCTTATCTTCTAAATGGAGTATAAATGCATTAGATTTCATTTTTACAAATCCAATTTTTAGAAACAATAGCTTTACTTCAAAAAGTGGGATACCTGCCCCAACAGCCTCAAGATTTACAAGGATATTAGTTGACAAAGAACTCATTTTGACTTTGGAAGAGTCATCAGGTAGAAGGCCAGCCCTTTATTCTTTTGAACCGCTGATGGAATTGGTAAGAGTATAAACGAAAGATTACCTTCAAGACTAAAGCTTGTCGAGCAGATGTTTGTTGCAAAGGATTGATAAGTCACCGATTCTTCATGAAAGGCTAAAACGATTATTAATTTGATATATACATTATAAGTTAATATTAATGAGAGACGATTTTTCTAAAGCCACTAAAATAACCCTAGCTCAAAGAGTTGGCTACTTGTGCTCAAATCCCGATTGTCAAAAAAGTACCAGCGGACCAAGTTCAAATAATGAAAAATCACTGATTATAGGTATAGCTGCACATATTACAGCTGCATCAAAAAATGGCCCAAGATATGATCCTAGTCTTAGTAGAAAACAGAGAAAAAATATAAATAACGGTATATGGCTATGTTCAAATTGTGCAGGTCTAATAGATAAAGATCAAAATCAATATTCTAAACAACTCTTACTAGAATGGAAGACTGTATCGGAATTTAGGATGACAATAAGCTTAGAGAGTCTATCCGCTAGAATAGGAGATGAGTTTATTTCTGACAACAATGGAGATATTTCAGTTAGATTGAAAGAAAAATATAAGCCATTCAGTTTATCAAATAACAAAGAGCTGATATTTAGTTTTCACAATAGGAAACTCGAGCTTCAATATTACCCTTATCCTCAATATTGGGAGAAAAATTATGAATATATCTCTTGGGTAAGTCCCTACTATTATATTCTTCCAAAGCTCAATCAACTTTATAATGATCATGAAGTATCGATTCTTCACCCTTTTCTCCAAAGCGTAGTTCATGCAGGTGGGGTTGAAGGAATAAGTTCATTCCTATTCAACTATACTTACCGTAATACGAATGTGCCCACTTATGATCAATTTTATGCAGCTATTAAAAATCACTTCAAAGGCAAACACTTTGATACTGCCCTGAAACCAGTAGGTCCTATCATTTATGCGCAATTTGAGAATAACGAATACAAAGCACATACTTACGAAGGTCGAGCAATAGAACTTAATCAATACATTGACAATCAATCGTACGAAGAAATTTTGACAATGACAAATTCCTCTTTCTGGTCTCAAGTTTATCTTGATAGAGGGATTGAAAAATCGGAGTTTATACCAGAACTACTTCGGAACTGGGAGCGATATTGGAAAGAAGAAATTATTAAGGGAGAGAGGGGTGAATATGTTTTGGAGATTATTCAAAAAAACAAACAGCAGTCATGGAGAGCGTTAACACTGTTTTCAGAAAGTTATAATGATGTTGGAGACATAATTGATTTTGCATATGATTTGGATGCAATGGAATTATACCCCATGGTTGTTTATTCAATGCTAAATATTTTTGAAAGGGAAGAAAGTATCAACTTATATTGTGAGTATGAATTTGAATATAACGACTGGGAGTGTATTTGCATAGATAAGAGTGAATATGGAACGCCTATGATTTTCCTAAAAGAAGCATACAAATAAGCTTTAAATTATATGTCTCAAAACATCTACATCTTAATCATACTCCTCATCCTCTGCACTTCCTGCAAAGGCCAAAAAGAACAGGAGAGGCCAAAAGCGGCTATTAACAAGGAAGTTGGTCAAGAGATAAAGGTAGACACAAGCTACAAAGGCCCCAACACCATCACACTCAACATCATCCAAGACGAAGATGGCAACATATGGTTGGCGGCATTTGATGGCGTCTTTCGGTATGACGGAGCTCCTTTTCTAATGTAATGGATAAGATAAGCTCAGCGCGCTTCTTCTCTGCTATGGAAGATAAAGATGGCAATATGTGGTTTGGGTCTATCGGGTCAGGACTATATCGCTATGATGGAGTTTTCTTTGAGCAGTATACAGGTGATGAAGGATTGTTGAGTAATGAGATTGTTTCTATTTTTCAAGATGAGGATGGTGATATCTGGTTTGGGTCTAACGGAGGTGTTAGCGTTTATGATGGCTCGTCATTTAAGAGTTACCTGATTACAGGTGATACGATGATTGAAAATAGATCAGGCATAGTCGTGCCGAGTGGTCAACGCCCTGTCAACGAAGTAAACTCTATCATCCAAGATAGAGAAGGTAGGATGTGGATAGGAACAAGGGGAAGTACTTTTATTTATGATGGTCAATCATTTGAAATGATTTCTCAAGGAGATTTGAACTTTCAGAATGTACGACACATTATCGAAGATAGAGGAGGCAACATCTGGTTAGGAGGCAACGATGGCCTTTGGCGGTATGATGGTGAGAGATATAGCATTATCACAAAAGATTTTGTTGGTTATATCTACGAGGATCGTGCTGGTAATATCTGGACGGGTTCAGACGAGCACAGTAAGAGAGGTTGGGCATTGACTCGCTATGATCATAGTTCTCTTTCGCAATCAAAGCCCGTACCTAGCATTGTAAAGTCTGGCGAAGGAATGATCTTTGGGATATTAGAAGCTGATGATGGAAATATCTGGTTTGGGACTTTACAAGGAGTGCAGCGATATGATGGAAGCGGTTTTGATGATTTTAAAGGTGACACGTCTGAATGACAAACAGAGAGTTTGTTTATATTTCTCTTTGTCCCAATCTCATATAGTATAATTCACTTAACGTCTGACCATATTGTAAATATCCTTTGATTTGATCCATACGAGATTCTAAAAGTTTTCGCTCCCTTTGGTTAAGCATAAACACTGATGACTCACCCAACTCAAACTTTATCGTCTCTGCTTCATATAGTGATTCACTGAAGGATATTTTTTCTGTAACAACATCAATAACATCTATCTGTACGCTTTTACTTAAGAGAAGAGCTTCATATCTTGTTATTAGCTTTTGCTTGTACTGACTTTGGTCGTAGTCATTTTGATTGATGAGTGCTTCATTGAGTGCTATATTGCCTTTTGTTTTTCTATTAGCTATGGGGACTTCTACAGTGATGCCATATTTGTAGTCGTTGATAGAGAAAGATGGATCGAAGCCTTCTTTGCCAAGATTTACGATGGTGTTGTACTTTAGGTCTAATTGAGGTTTGAGGTTTTCTCTTTCGAGTTTATTCTTTACTCGTAGCAAGTCCTGTTGATTTTCCAATTTCCTTATCGATGGATCTCTTTCAAAAATAATATCCTCTATAGATGATAACTGATCAACAACAGTGATCGTAGATGACATAGACTCGGGTAGCACATGATTTTTGAATACAAGCGGCCGGCCACTTTCATCCCATAAAAAGACAGCTACTTTTTGACGTTTTATCAATAGCTTATTATATGCAACGAGTTTGTTTTTTAGTGCTGTATTTAGACTTATGCGTGATTCAACTGTGTCGATAGCTGGTTTGTCTCCATTGATGTATAGTTGGACAACATTGGTATGTCGTTCTTGTACTGCAGTGAGGAAGGATTCTAAAGTATTATACATTTCTTGCGCTGCAGACCATTCTATATATGTATTGACAGCTTGATATAATATCTCTCGAGTGAGTATATCTCTTTCTACTTGACTTTTGATCCCATAAAGTTCCGCAGCCTGAAGGTTATAACGCTGCTCATCAAACATGAGTCCTCGGACGACACTTATGTTGAGGGTGCCATAAAAGAGACCACTTTGAGGTGTGTTGTTTTCAGCATTTAGAAAAGCCCCTTCATTGTTTTCATATCCTACAGAAAGGTCGATAGGAAGTCGGGTAGGTACTTTAAGCTCTGTTTGCCAGATGTTAAAGTAGTTGATATCAGAGAAGTCCTTTGATTGCCATGACGAATTGATCTTTGGATCAAAAGACCCTTCACCTTTAGTTTGATACGCAGCTGCAAATTCATTGTAAAGCTCTGCCTTCTTGATAAGAGGGTAGTTTTCAGATATGATATCCAGATAACTTTCTAAAGTCAGCGTATCACTACTGGATGCACTATAATTATAGAGTAGCAGTACAAAGATCAATATGTATTTGTTTGCTTTCATTCGGTATCTCTTATGCGATCAGTCCCAGATTTTCCACAGTCTTCTCATGAGGTACAGGCTGCTCATGCTCATCGATTTTGACAAATACGATCTTGTCTATTGAGATGATGACCTTTTTAGAAAATATATTTCTTACCTCACAGGAGAACGTGATACTCGTCCTACCAATTGATTCAAATTGCAGTCCGATCTCTATAACATCGCCTTGCTTCGACGAACTCGCAAAGTTGATCTCAGACATGTATTTGGTAACAACCTGCTTAGATTCCAGTTTCGTCATCGCATATATCCCTGCTTCTTCATCGATCCACTTCAGTAACGCTCCTCCAAAGAGTGAGTTGTTAGCATTGAGATCTCCAGGCTTGATTAGTTTTCTTGTATGAAACTTCATTATTTGAATTTTTTAATTGGAGCTTTATTTTTCACATCCTTTGTAGTTACACCTTCATAAAAGTCAGGTGGAAAACCATTGAGCTTACGCCAGAATTCGTAATACACTCGTACGTCATTAAGTAGCAACAGACCCTGTACGCCTGATCCGATTCGGATGAGTTCTGGCCAAGCTTTTTCAGTAGCATCTTCTGTCACCAGTATCCTGTACTTGCCATTCTCGCTGATATCATTGTCGATTGCAAATACCTCTCCTGCAAAGGTTCCGAAGGAGTTGTTAGGCCATCCGCTAAACACTACCGCTGGCCATCCGTCAAATTGTAATCTTACTTTCTTCCCCTCCTTCATCAATGGCATATCAACAGGCAGGATATATAATTCCACGGCACGCTGATAGTTCATAGGTACGATGGTCGCTATGCTCTCCTGAGATTTTACGTATTCGCCGATCCCATTCTTCAAGACCTTCGTGATTCTCCCATTGATCGGAGAGGTTATGACAAAGGCACTTTGCCTCCGTGCGATCTGATTATACTTCGACTTCAGTTTGCTTGTTTCTCCTTCCAGCGAGTATCTATAAGAGTCCGCACCTTGTATGTCTGATTCTACTTTTGATAATTTCTGTTGATAGTCTGCTTCTACAACCTCCATCTCTTGCATAAGAGCTGTTTGCTCATTAGCTAGCTTCCGCAGCTTGTTTTCATATGACATTTTCTTGGCTTCTGCTTCTCTAAGGGACAAGGTTTTACTTTCTAAGTCTGTTAGAGACTTGATTCCTTTATCATACATTATCTGCATCCGATCCAACTGTTTTCTGGCGTTTAGTGCATAGGTCATTGCTGCATTGAGGAGTTCCTCTGTAGAGAGTGTTTCAAGATCTATTTGTTCTTGCTTTATACCAAGTTGCTTTAACTTGCTTTGCCGATTATCAGCCAGAGCAGTGAGCTGTTCACTTAGATATCTGCGCTTTGCTAAGTAGGCATCTGCAGACTTTGATTTGGCAAGCTCTTGGTCTTTAGTATTGCTCAGGAGTTCAGGGTCGAGATAATCTTCCTTGGCTTCTGTGAGCACAACGATTGTATCGCCAAGGGCTACTACATCTCCTTCAGTGACATGCCAGTCTTTAATCTGTCCACCCACTAATGCTTGGATATTCTGTGGCTTATCATACGGGTTCAGTGTAGAGACATATCCTTTTGACCTGATGTTCTGAGTCCATGGAAGAAAGAGACTTAGGATACAGATGATAAATATTGCAGCCAGCACTTTGATTAAAAAGGTAGAGTCATGTCGATTTTCTAATTTCTTAAAGGACTTGTATTCCTCCTTAGCGATCTTACTAGATATAGATGTTTGACTTATATTCAGCATACTATTGTTCTTTTGTATTTGATAAGATCGATCCGTTTTCTAATTGTACGACGTGAGGTATATGCTTCTTCCAGATATCGTCCACTGAGGATACAATCAGTCGCCATCTATTCTCTTTAGCAGTAAGTGTAGAGATAATTCTTCTCTTCTCTTCTTGATTTACATGATCAAGAGGGTCTTCTAAGATCAATAATCGTGGGTTGGTCGCGATAGCGCGTGACAACAATATCCTGTTCTGTAGATTTCGTGGTATTCGCTTGCCTTCTGGATCAACCACAGTGTTAAGGCCTAGAGGCATCTTAGATAGATAAGGAGATAGTCCCGTGATCTCAATCGCCTTATTGATCAACTCTGGGGTTGCATTATCCCTTTGCATAGATATATTTTCTAAGATAGTGCCCTCAAATATTTCACTGTGGCTGATACAAAACCCTATCTCTTCTTTTACCTTTTCAAAGTCCAGAGACCTCAAGGGAAATTTGTTATACTTCACCAATCCATCAGTGGGCTCCAAGACACCAGATATTAATTTTAATAGTGTCGACTTCCCAGAACTCGGTGGCCCATAGATGACTGTAGAATCTTCTTCACTTATCTCCAAGTTGATGTTGTCAAGAGTAGGAGAGGCCGCATCCTCATATCGATAAGATAGGTTCTCAAGATCTATCGCAAACGAAGTATCCGAATCCTTAAGCTCGATCCCTTCAAATTCATCCATCGGCTTATCAAACACAAACCCTATCTTCTCAAGTGCTGTCAGAACATCATAGATAGACTCAATCGTTTTTATAAGTTTCTCAACTGAAGCGATGATCAAGATGATGATGATTTCCGCAGCTACAAACTGACCGATATTCATCTGTTCATTAAAGACCAGTATACTTCCAGTGATCAGAAGACCAGCCGCGACTAACACCTTAAAAATGATCAAATACACGGACTGTGTCACGATCACCTTAAAGTGATTCTCACGCGCATTCAAGTATCCCGATACTTGTAGATCAGTTTTCGCTAAGCTCAATTTATTATCACTGGCTAATTTAAACGACAGCTTACTTCGTGCGATCTCCTCTAACCAAAAAGCGATCTTATACTTATGTGACGACTCTGTTAGGCTTGTACTTAGACCTTTAGGACCTGTTGTTGCTATGATGAAGTATACGATGATCAAGAGCAGTACACTAAAGATGATAAAGAAAGAATGATACAGACTCAGGACGATGAGGCCTACGATGATTTGAAATATTGCTAATGAAAAATCAATTAGAAACTTTGGTAACCCTTTCTGTATAGTCATCGTATCAAAAAACCTGTTTGCCAGATCTGGCCCGTAGTAGTTTCTAAACTCCTCATACTTGATCTTGGGTATCCGATAGGCAAACTCAAAAGATGCGTTGCTAAAGATCCGCTGTGCTAAGTTCTCAACGATCCTTAATTGAAACAATTGTAAGATCCCTGTAAGAGCGATACCAGAAATTACAAAAGATACCAGTATATACCATGACGTAGTGATCTCACCCCCTTGGATAAGGTTGATGATGGCTTGGATACCCAAGGGCAGTGTCAAGTTCACAAGACCATTAAAGAAGGCGTACACGTATACCTGAGTGATATCTTTGCGCTCTAAGGACAACAGCCGCCTAAATCTATTAAGAGGAGTTAGTTTTTCTATCATGCTTGTTAATCTTTAAGCCTTTTATAGTGATATGCTCATTAGTTCAGTTTGTTGGACTGATACCGATGTCGTATTGAATTACAAAGTTAGGTGAATTAAATTAAAAGGTTAGTATTACTAACTCAAATAGTAAATAAAACTAATAATTCTGCATATTGATGCTTTTTGATTATTTTTGTTTTGCTATGGCACTTAAACTCAACTTTATTCTACCCGAAAAACTCTATTTGAAAGATCCTCAAGGGAGTAATTATGGGCAAAGACTTCTATCTGGTTCTATAGAGCTGATAGACAAGCTAGGATTCGAGAAGTTCACTTTCAAGAAGCTCGCTACGCTGATGGAGTCTTCTGAGGTATCTATATATCGATATTTTGAAAACAAGCACCTCCTCCTTCTTTATCTTAACTGTTGGTATTGGGAGTGGGTAGGTTATCTCATAGATCGCCAGACTGATAACATGCCCGACCAAAAAATCAGATTGCAAAAAGCGATACATTGTATCATACATGCTAAGACAGAGTCAAAGCTAACAGACTATATCAATGAACGCCTTCTCTTTTCTATAATCATGAAAGAAAGCTCTAAGTCATATCATGTAGCTAACGTTGATACAGAAAACAAACATGGTTTCTTTATACCTTACAAAGAGCTTGTAGAAAAAGTAGCCGCCATCATCAAAGCAAACAACCCTAAGTACCCGTACGCTACAACCCTTGCTTCAACCATCTTTGACATGGTCAACAACCAGACCTACTATGCAGAGCACCTGCCCAGACTCACCAGCCTGAAAAAGAGTAACACCGACAAAGACCTCGAAAAAATGCTTAATCATTTCGCTTTTACAACTATATCATAGGCTTTGGCATCGTTGTTTTAGTACTATATATGCCATCAGGAAGAATCTGTACCCTTTCGTAGTCCAGTGTTTATCACCTTAGATGTACAACACAGTTTGGTATTAAGTCAAAACATAAACACACTTCAAACCATTAGTCATCTATGAAGCTCGTATTAAAAACTAAGGTTCGGGGATATTACATAGATGTCATGGATCGGTTTGATATAGATCTCTTCAAATCTCTCAAACCTATTGGAGCCAAAATGGAAATCACACAATTCACTGGTAGCAAGACAGGAGATATTGTAGCTCTGGTATTTACAAGTCCGATTAGGACTAAGTGGGTAAGTAAGATTATCGAGCACGGACAAGACGACGCTAAAGCTTACTTCATTGATATAGGCACACAACTTCCTTTTCCATTAAAAGAGTGGAGACACAAGCATATTGTAATGAGTTTGGGTGATGAGTCATCTATGATTATAGATGATATCAGCTACTCAACTGGCAAAAAGTTAATTGACATTCTTATTTATCCGTTTATGTACTTAGGATTTTATCCGCGTAAAAGTGGCTACAAGAAATATTTCAATTAGCGTGTACTACGCAGACAACTTACTTCTTATAGTGGTGTAATTACCGTATTGCACTTTGATCTTGTGCTTGAGCTCTTTTCTTGCAAAGAATATTCTGCTCTTTACAGTGCCTAGTGGTAGTTCAAGTTGATCAGCAATTTCTTGATATTTAAATCCAGTGAAATGCATCTCAAAAGGTATCTTGATCGAATCATCCAGTTCTTTAATCATCGTATGGAGTTCATCCAAAACCATATTTGTCCCAGCACCATTACTGATCGATAGATCTGTGGAGTTGAGATAATACATGTTGTCAGTATCATCTAAGATTGTATTCCTCTTTAATTTCTTGCGATAATTATTTATGAAGATGTTCTTCATAATTGTAAATAACCATGCCTTTAAGTTCGTCCCTGCCTTAAACTTATCTCTATTCGTCATAGCCCGAAAAGCAGTCTCTTGATACAAGTCCTTTGACTCCTCTTTATTCTTCGTTAAGTTATATGCAAATGAATTAAGCGGAACAGTGAGCTTATCAAAGCTTGCAACAAAATCTACTTCAGTCATTAATTCCATGGTTATGTTCTTTGTTAACTCAAAGATAATGATTGTTTAACAAAACACCAAAATAAGTTAAACAAAACATGTTTTGACTTTTGACTAAATCGTGTTGATTCGGCTATTCATCTGATATTCAGCAGTTTAGGACAATGTGTTTTTTATCCCATTTTCATAAATACTTGAAAACTAACGTTGCATGAGTATAGGGACGAATGATTATTCTGATCTGGCTCTATTAACGGACAAAGCACTTAGCGTCGAACCTTGGGACTTATTATGTCCAACTTACTTGTGATGAACTGACCCAAGTTGCCATATGACAAGTGAGAGCACAATCCTCTGGAATACCCTTATATATTCTGGTCAAAAACTTCCGTTTACGCTTATATTACATCAATTACTCCTCCCTGCTTATGAAATACTTACTGCTACTACTTGCCCTCCTAACGATCCTCTCTTGTCAGGATAGGCAGTCAACCTCACCTCCAGAATCTCAATATCTCATCTCTAAGTACTTAAATGAAAGAGTCGCGTCTGTGATCAATATCGATGAAGACATTGTTTTGAGATTTAAAGAAGAGATTGATCAATCCTCATTCGACGCTTCGACTCAGATAAGATTTAGCCCGCACATAGATGGCGAGTTTAATTGGGTTGATGCGTACACAGTAGTTTTCAATCCTGTAGAACATCTTGGGTTTGATCAGAGCTACTCTATGTCAGTCGATGTTCAGTCGATAGATCCAGAAGTAAGTGATGCTGATCCATTGATTGTAAACTTCAAGACCCGCGCCCTCCACCTGAGTATGAATGCCATCTATCAAAAGTTAGAAGCTAATGGTACATCAGTTGATGTGGTGATAGAAGGAGCCATATTATCTAATCAATATGTAGACCCATCGCAAATAGAAAAGATGCTATCCCTTAATGGTGTTGCACAAAGTCAGTTGACTTGGGATCATAATGCATCTGGCAAAGTGCATGACTTCAAGATCTCTGGCTTGTCTCAACAATCCGAAAAACAAGAACTTGAAGTCGTATGGGATGGAAAAGGATTAGTCAGTGATTTTGATGGAAGTAAGAAGATCGTCATCGCAGGAGAGAAGTCTTATGCAGTTGATGATGTGATCATACAGAACGATCCAAGTAGATATATCACTGTTCTTTTTAGTCAACCTATCGACGCCAATCAAAATCTCAAAGGGCTAATTAAGATCAATGACAATTATAAAAACATCAAGACGCTTATCGAAGGCAACGAGCTAAAGATCTATCCAGACGGTGACCTTACAGGGACTATACAATTAGAATTATCCAAGAGCATAAGGTCATATGCCGGTAAGTCATTAGCACAAGTTGTGACCTGGGATCTCAATATAGAGCCTGTAAAACCGGAACTAAGACTTGCTGAGTCTGGGGTGATCGTTCCAGCTATTGGTGATATTACTTTTCCATTTGAAGCGATCAATATAGATACTGTTGATATCGAGGTATTCAAAATATACGATCAGAATGTCCTTCAGTTTATGCAACAGAATGACCTGAGTGGTAGCTATAGCCTTAACGAAGTTGGTGTAATCGTACATCAAGAGAAAAGAAGTATCAAGGACTTAGGTCAACCCATCAACACATGGAGATCTATAGCGCTTGACCTTAATGAATATATGATGAAGGATCAAGATGCTGTCTATCAGGTCAGACTCGGGTATAGGCCATCATATGTTACATACGCATGTGCAAGTGGCATAACAGACTATCCAGCATTTAAAAAGGGTCGATCCATTATGCAGTATAGATATTATGGCTATGACGGTTATGATGACCCATGTCGTAAGTCATATTATACGACTGATAAGTTTGTGAGCAGAAACGTTCTGTTGTCTGATGTGGCAACCATTGTAAAAAGAGACGGTAATAACAAATACTACATAGCAGCTAACAGAATCAGTGATGGTAAGAATCTTGCTGCTGCCGATGTGTCATTCTATGATTATCAAAAGATTCTTTTGGGAAGTGTCACCACAACAACGGACGGCATAGCTGTGATGCAATTAGAAAAAAAAGCTTCTTATGCAATTATAAAACATACGGAAGGGGCGGCCTATATCAACTTAAAAGATGCCAACGCTAAAAGTATCACTGATTTTAATACTGGAGGTAAGAAGTCTAAGAAGGGTATTGATGCTTTTTTATATACAGATAGAGGTGTATATAGGCCAGGTGACTCTATATACTTCCATGCTATGATTGAGGATGGCACGATGGATCTGCCAGATGATCATCCTGTTACATTAGTGGTTAAAGATGCTCAAAGCCACGTGAAGTATCGCCAGAGCACGACTTCGCATATGGATCATATTTATTCGTTTGCGATACCAACAGACATGGATGATGTCACAGGTGCATGGAGTGCTTCGTTATCTGTTGGTAGTGTTTCGTTTTCTAAACGCATCAATGTAGAAACTGTCAAACCCAATAGATTGCGCATCTCTCTTGAGAAGGATGATCGCATCAGCTACGTCAATCGAGATAGTCGAAAGATCAAGGTTGTCTCATCATGGCTTCATGGAGCACCAGCTTCTGATCTTAAAGTGAAAATAGATGGACAATGGTCTGTGATGAGTCCACGGTTTGAGGGCTACAAGGATTATACATTTAGCGATCCAGCGAGAAAAATAAATGGAGGACAAGTAACACTTTTTGAAGGCGCTCTCAATGACGCAGGTGAGCAGTCCTTTGAGTTATTGTTGGATAAGAATTCTAAATATCCAGCTATGCTCAAATCCAATATCACCAGCAGGGTTTTTGAAAAAGGGGGTGACTTCTCAGAAAACTATAGTTCTATAGAGGTAAGCCCATATGCGACTTACGTGGGTGTTACGATGCCCAAGAATAGCTGGGGTTATAAATCTGTGAAAATCGGAGATGCAGGAAATGCTCAAGCTATAGTGGTTAATGAAGACGGGAGTCCAGCAACTAACCGACGCCTATCCGTTGGTGTCTATGACATCAACTGGCGATGGTGGTACTACCGAGGCGAAAGGAATAACATCTATGAGTTGAATAGTGATCAGCATACCAAGGCAATCATAAAAGCAGATGCTATCTCAGGAGCGAATGGAAAGGTTGAGATTCCATTTAGCACTGATGATTTTGAATATGGCCGTAAGCTCATCAGGATATGTGATGTTGAGTCAGGACATTGTACAGGTGAGTTTTTCTATGCATCTGGTTGGAGATCATCGATGACTTCTGAAGAAAGAAGCAGCTTGAGTAGATTGGCTTTTACAGCTGATAGCGAGCAATATATTTCTGGAGATGAAGTGACATTGAGCATTCCTTCAGAAGAAGGCTCTAAGATCTTAGTTTCTATAGAAAGTGAAGACGAAGTGGTTTTGCAAGATTGGATCACAGGTACTAAAGGTTCGTCAACTTACAAGTTTCGTACAGACAAGTTGATGGCACCTAATGTCTATGCACATGTTAGCTTGATACAACCTTATGAGCAAGTGACCAATGACCTGCCTATCAGGATGTATGGAGTTATACCGATTATGATAGAAGATCCAGATAGCAAGTTAGAACCGAAGATTGAGGTCGCAGATGTGTTTAAACCGGAAGAGACATTTTCTATCAAGGTCAGTGAAGCAGAAAGAAAGGCGATGACTTATACTATTGCTGTAGTAGATGAAGGGCTATTGGATCTTACTAATTATAAAACACCCAATCCACATGGACACTTTTTTGCAAAAAGATCCTTGGGTATAAAAACGTGGGACGTATATGATGATATTTTGTATGGACTTAATGGCACTCCAGATAAAATCATCAGTGTCGGTGGAGACGGTGAGGCAGAAGCTGGTGACGGCAAGAAGAAGGCGATTAGATTTAAACCAGTTGTTTTTTCAGCTGGTCCATTTTATCTGAAGCCAGGAGCGGATGCAACTCATTCATTTACGATGCCTAATTATATCGGTTCTGTGAGAACGATGGTCATCGCAAGGTCTGGCCATTCATATGGTCGTACAGATGAAGCAACACCTGTTAAGACGCCACTGATGTTACTGCCGACAGTGCCGAGGGTGATATCACAAGGAGAGAAAATAAAGATTCCAGTTTCTGTGTTTGGGATGCAAGATGACATCAAGAATGTGCAGGTTGATTTGACAACTTCAGATCATCTTATTACTCCAGATAGAACACAGTCATTAAGCTTCACACAGCAAGGAGAACAGGTGACTTACTTTGATGCAACAGTAGGAGAGGAGTTGGGTATAGCTAAGATTGATGTTAGTGCTACAAGCGGGCCATACAAAGCCAGTCAACAGATAGAAGTAGATGTTCGTAATCCCAATCCAGTTGTCTCAGAAGTAACTTCGCATACCTTGAAAGCAGGAGAGACCTGGACAACTGATTATAAACCATTTGGCGTGCAAGGCACTAATGATGCTACAATAGAACTGAGCTTGATGCCGTCCGTTCGACTTGCTGATAGGGTGGACTATCTTGTTAACTATCCTTATGGATGTTTGGAGCAAACCACATCTTCTTCATTTGTGCAGCTCTATCTTAAGGAGTTGACAGACTATGTGGCTGATGCGGAGATTGATAGAAATATAAAAGCGGGCATCAAGCGCATCTTAAAATTGCAAAATGGTTCTGGT
>CALIHL010000025.1 GCA_938022935.1 uncultured Saprospiraceae bacterium | reverse complement strand
ATGACTATCCGGGCTTCAACATTAGGTGGGCTGTGGAAGATGGCGTCATACTTTAAGAATTCATCTTGATCTATGGGTGACATCTTCATCCATCTTTCTACTGGTAGGTAGAATTCTAAGTTATGTCGATCCAATGTTCTTGTAAACTTCTTAGAATAGATAAAGTCGTCTTGTCCAAGTAAAGATGAAGACAATAGAATAGAGAGAAATACAACAAGAAGGGTAGTATTCACTATTCTGTTGGTTTGCTTCATTGTTGTTTTGATTTACTTTAAGAGTTCTTCAGCTTTTGTAATCTCCGTTACTGGGAGTTTACAAGTTTTGTTTTGGCAGACATATATCATGGTTTGGTCGTCGACGTACTTATACTTTAACAATGGAAGTTCACTGTCTTTGGTGTCTCCAAGATACACCACATTGGGTCTATAGGTTTTCATCATCTCATGAGCAGTAGCAATTGCGTCTTTGCCAGTGACGGCAATCTCATAAGGAGGATGTACCATGTCAAAATGAAGCTGCAACCAATTAGAATAGTAAGCAGGTTGTCCATTTGATTCTATGCTCTCCCACATGTTGGAAAGCATCTGATGTGACATCTTGCTATATTCTTCATTGTATAAGAGCTCTCCAAGTTTGTAAAGATTGCGGGCCATAGTACTATTAGATCCTGGGATAACATTGTCGTTGAGTTCAGTCTTACGAGCGACTAGTGGCGGATCTATGTCAGACGTGAAGTAGAACATCTTAGAATCTTCATTGAAGAAATGAGCGATCGTATAGTCTGTAAGATCCTTAGAGATATGAATCCAGCTTTCATCAAATGTAACCTCATAAAGAGATAAGAATGCTTGAATCGTCAAGGCATAGTCGTCAAGGAAAGCATTGATAGATGCTTTGCCATCTTTATAATTGCGTAGTAGTCGGAAGTCTTCTTGCATCTGGTCATTCATGAGCGAATGAGCTCCCTTGATAGCAAGGTCAAGGTATTCTTTTGTACCAAGCGCTTTGTAGGCATCAATTAAGCCTTTGATCATAAGGGCATTCCAAGAAGTTAGAATTTTATCGTCAAGGCCTGGTCTAACTCTGCTTTTTCTTTCATTTAGAAAAGAAGCATTTGCAGAAGCGATCATCTCATCTAACTGTTCTAAAGTGATGTTATGCTTTTCTGCGGTTTCTAACTTTGTTCTTGTAATGTGTAAGATGTTGTTGCCATGTTCCCAGTTGCCACCAGAAGAAAAATTATAATAATCGGATATCACCGTTCTCGTTAACGCATCTGGAAATATCCTGTCCAAATCTTCAGCTCCCCAGACGTAAAATTTGCCCTCTTCGCCTTCACTATCTGCATCCAGTGAAGAATAGAAGCGACCTTGATCATCCATGAGCTCCCGTTGTACAAACTCAAGACTTTGTTCTATCGTATGCTTATACAATGGGATGTTTTTGAGTCGATATGCGTCACTATAAAGGGAGATAAGTTGTGCATTGTCATAAAGCATTTTTTCAAAGTGCGGTACAAGCCATATGTCATCAACAGAGTAGCGAGCGAATCCTCCACCAGCCTGATCATAGATACCGCCTCGAGCCATCTTATCCAAGGTAACACCTACGGCCTCCATCGCTGATGCGTCATCATATAGCGTGGCATACTTAAGGAGATAATCATAGTTATTGGGCATCGGAAACTTAGGTGCTCCTTTTCGTCCACCTTCTTTGAAGTCTATCTGTTTTAAGAATGTCTTGGCGATAGTTTGGACATCTTCAGTCCTGTGTTCTTTAACCTCTGTTACAATCACATCGTCAAGACTGCTGATCCCGGACACGAGCTGATCTGCACTTCTTACTAATCTGTCATAGTCTGAGTTCTTAAGATCGGCAAACTGATTGAGCATATCCATCCACTGATCTTTAGGATAGTATGTACCGGCATATATAGGCCGACCATCTGGAAGTGCAAAGGCATTGAGTGGCCAACCACCGCTACCTGTGACGAGTTGGGCAGCTGACATATAGATATCATCTACATCAGGTCTTTCTTCTCTATCGACTTTGACAGAGACAAAGTGTTCATTCATTAAGGCAGCGACAGTGCTGTCTTCAAATGATTCGTGCTCCATCACATGGCACCAATGACAAGCTGCATAACCGACGCTGACGAGCAGTAGTTTGTTTTCATCCTTCGCCTTCTTCAAGGCTTCTTCGCCCCATGGATGCCAATCAACAGGATTGTATGCATGTTGGAGTAGATAAGGGCTACTCTCATTGATCAATTTGTTCGCTTTTTTCTGCCCTTGTGCTTCGCTCATATTGTTACAGCTGGTCATGCCGACGATGGAAAGTATTATGATCTGCCAGAATAATCTCATGGTGCTAAGTTAGTCTTGTTAGGAGGTCAATCCTAAGATAAATTGAGATATGATACGTGAAATAGGCTGTAAAAGACTAATTTGATAGAGAATGATTGATTGAAGAATCCATAATACCTCTGAGATATGATAGAGCTCGATAAAAAACAATGGCGCCGCCTTAACGGCAATCGGTTAGAAGGAAGTCTTTTGTCCAATGTAGAGCAGGCCGTCATCAGAGAGCGAGAAGCGGGTCATAAGCTCAAGCTGTGCGTTGGTACTGACTCACAAGTCAGAGGAGGAACAGCAGAGTTTGCAACAGTTATCGTCTTCTTACGCGAGAAGAAAGGAGGCTTCATGTTTATCCATAACTCCAAGATGCCCAACAAGATGTCGCTCAAAGAAAGGATGATCACTGAAGTAGCGCACAGTGTTGAGGTGGCATATGGTTTATGCGATCTTTTAGATCGCCACAGCGTCGAGCTAGAGGTTCATGCCGACATCAATACAGATCCAAACTTTAAGTCCAACACAGCGCTTAAAGAGGCCATGGGGTATATCCTCGGGATGGGATTTGTCTTTAAGGCTAAGCCGGATGCGTTTGCAAGCTCAAGTTGCGCGGATAAGGTTGTGTAGCGGCTGATACTTAGTTCAGCTTAATCTTATATAAAGACGCAGGCCCAGCAAAGGTCTTCTCAGCAGTAATCCAATATTCGCCCTTCTTTGACCAAGCAATTGCTTCTACTTGTCTCGTGCTTTCAAAGTTATAGCGATGAGCTGATCCACTAAAGATGTTGTCTCTTTTGAAATTAGAAAATGTCCATGCGAATGGAGCAAAGGCCCGTGTTGCTTTGTTGAAGTTGTATCCTACTAAAGTGACCACGTCTTCTTTAGGGTTTACAGTTGCGCCCGTGATGACGCCTTGTGTATCGAAAATGGCTTTTTTGTTAGCACTATAGATGCCTGGCGTTTTAGGAAGGGTATAGATGATGCATTGGTTATTGAGCCAATTCTTTGTAAAGATATAGAGGCTGTCGCCAAATGATAAGAAGGCTTCTGCGTCAAAGTTGTGATCGTAGTTACCTGGGAATGAGTCTTGCTCTGGATAATGAAACTCAATGGAGTCGATCTGCAAAGGTTGTTTATTGGTAATCTGTAATTTTGAGATTTTATAAATTGCAAGGTTAGTACGCAGGCCTATGTTATTTCCAAATTCGCCTATGTATATGAACTCTTCGTCATGGGTGATGCTCTCCCAATCTTGATTGGTCACGCCAATTAGATTGACACTGTCCTGTATAGTACCATCAGCCTTGCTCAACTTATAGATTGTTGTAGTAGAACCACCATCGTTGATAGTCCAGAGCGCTCCGTCCCAAGAGATCAGACCTGATGTTTCTTTGAGCACCTTGCTGAGCTTGGGTTGAATCTCTTGTGGCGAGATCATCTCGTCGCTTACCTCTACAAAAGACTTCGTTACGGTACAGCTGTAACCAAGAAAAGTAAAGAGGAGTAAAGCGAAAAGTAATCTCATCTCAGGTCTCGTTTAATTGAGATGGCTGTATGCCAAGTCAATGTGGTCGCAAGTTAGTCAGTATAAGCAAAAAGTAAAGCAAGGGCTTCTTCTGTCTTGCCTTCTTGTAGCATCGTGTGAACTTGCAGGTGGACAAGGGTGTCGTCAACTTTTGGCTCTGCACTTAGTTTTTCTTTGGCTATAGCTAACGCACTGTCATCAGGGAAGGTTGAGATGTTTCCCAAGCGTCCGAGGTCATTGCCTGTTAGGATATTACTCATTCGCGCATGCTCAGGCAGGGCATCAACACCGATGCCTTTTGCACGTAGTGGTTTTGGGATCTCAAATAATGTGGCTCCACTCGCCTTAGTGTACCACATGCCGCCCATACGTGCAACCAGGTCCATCTTTTGAGTGTCAATGCGCTGGTCTTCATTAAGTACTGCAGTATCGATGTGCATCTTAACCACTCGACAGATGACTAAGTTGCCTGCACCGCCTTGATCTCCAAGTGAGATGACATCATCTACCTTACATTCGAATGCTACAGGGCTTTCAGCAACTCTTGGTGGAGCGACGATGTCTGATGGTATCTCAGTCAATCCGGATTTTACAAATTCATTGACGCCTTGCTCATAAGCTGTACTGGATAAAGACATCTGCTCGACGATAGGGTAGTTGACAATATTAATGACTACTTCTGGGACGTCGAGCACATTATGATGAGTATCTTTTGTAGAGTTGTCAGTTCCTTTCCTCGATGGAGAGAAAACCATGATCGGTGGATTAGAACTAAAGACATTGAAGAAACTAAAAGGGCTTAGGTTGACGCGCCCTTCTTTGTCAATCGTACTTGCAAATGCAATAGGCCTTGGCGCTACGGCAGATAAGAGATATCCATGACGTTCTCTTTGAGTGAGACCCATTGGGTCGAGGGTGAGATACTTTCTTTCTTTCATAATTGCATTGCTTTTCGCAAATAGAATATTCTAATTATAAAGCTGGGAGCACTTGCGTACTTACCTCACCAAATCCAACTCTCCTTCCATCTTTTTCGGCATGTCCATACATTGTGATAGTGTCATAGTCTGCGACGAACTTGCGCTCTTCCCCACCTTTTAATTGTATCGTCTTTGTACCTGCCCATGATAACTCTAACATAGAACCAAATGATCCTTCTTCGGGTCCACTGATGGTTCCAGATGCCATCATGTCTCCGATGTTGACATTGCAACCATTGCAAGTGTGGTGGGCGAGCTGTTGTGCCATGTTCCAATACATGTGTTTGAAGTTAGAACCACAGACAATTGTTTCCTCCTCGCCTTGAGGGGTTAGTCCAACATCCAACTTGATATCGAAGTTGTGTGGTCCTTCATATTGAAGATATGGAAGGACTGCAGGTTCTTGTTTTTGACCGTCGACCTTTGCAAACTCTAGAGCTTCCATGGTGACTATCCATGGAGATATAGAGCTGGCAAAGCTTTTGCCAAGGAATGGACCTAGCGGAACATACTCCCACTTCTGTATATCTCTTGCTGACCAATCATTAAAAAGTACCATGCCGAAGATATGGTCCATGGCGTTAGCTGTACAGATTCTTTGGCCTAGTTTTGTTGGCTTTCCTACTATAAAAGCCATCTCTAACTCAAAGTCCAACAATCTGCACGGCCCATAAACTGGAGGCGTATCAGTTGGCTTCATCTGCCCTTTGGGGCGATAAATATTCTTACCACTTGGGATGATGGAAGAGGCTCTGCCATGATACCCAACTGGTAAGTGTTTCCAGTTTGGAAGCAATGCGCTCTCCTTATCTCTGAACATGATACCGACATTGGTCGCATGATCTATGCTACTGTAGAAGTCTGTATAATCTTTCACTTCAACTGGCATATGCATCTGGACATCAGTAGTCTTTATAAATGCTTGATTAAGTTCTTTTAATACTGAAGATTCATCTTGTAGTGCTGCTTGTATGGACAGTCGTACACCATTGGTTTTAGATTTGCCAAGAGCGATAAAATCGTTGAGTGATGATGAGGTAAAAACTTCAATGTCAATATTCAAATCATTGAACGTGCCAGCAGACGCAAATGCATGAAGATCTACAACCTGATCGCCTACTCGTGTTCCAATCTTCTTCGATCCGTCCCCAACGGAAAAGATACCAAAGGGAATATTGTAAATGCTAAAATCAGAATCTTTATCTATATCTAACCAAGTGTTCATATATTTTGAGTTATTGAATGAATGAGTTGTTGAATGAATGAGTTGTTGAATAATTGAATGAATGAGTTATTGAATTAAGGAGTGAAAGATTGAATTATTGAACGTATGATTCAGATTTGAAAGCATTAGCTAACTAGCACATTAACAAATTAGCTAATTAACCCACCCAGCTTTTATAATATTTTCCATCATCGATCTTCATCGCTTCTTCTGTTAGTTTTAAGGGTTTGAAAGTATCAATCATGACTGCGTACTCTTCAGTTCCTTTCTTTCCGATGCTACCTTCATAAGTGCCAGGGTGTGGTCCATGTGGTATGCCGCCAGGATGAAGAGTCATATAACCCGGTCCTATATCATTGCGACTCATGAAATCTCCTTCTACATAGTAGATCATCTCATCGCTGTCGATATTAGAATGATTGTATGGTGCAGGGATGGCTTGTGGATGATAGTCATATAGCCTTGGGCAGAATGAGCAGATGACAAAAGCACTTGTCTCAAAGGTCTGATGCACTGGTGGCGGCTGATGTACCCGTCCTGTGATGGGTTCAAAGTTTTTGATAGAAAAGCCATACGGAAAGTTATAGCCATCCCATCCAACTACATCAAAAGGATGACTTTTATAAACCAACTCATGCAGCATGCCTTCTTTTTTGATCTTCATGACAAACTCTCCTTTTTCATCATGCGTCTCCAGATCTTCTGGTAGTACGTAATCCCGCTCACAGTAAGGCGAGTGCTCAAGCAATTGTCCAAACCAATTGCGATATCTTTTTGGTGAGTAGATGGGATGAAAGCTCTCGGCGAATAAGATCTTATTGTCTGTAGTCTCAAAGTCGATCTGATAGATGATGCCCCTTGGTATGATGATGTAGTCTCCAAACTGAAAAGGGATATTGCCAAACATGGTTCGCACCTTACCGGTGCCTCTTTGGATGAACAGCATCTCATCAGCATCAGCATTTTTATAAAAGTAAGAAGTCAGTGATTGTGATGGAGCTGCGACACCGATATGGACATCATTATTTACCATGAGTGTCACTCTACTATCTAAGAAGTCTGACTTAGCGATGACATCATATGAGATCAACTTGCGTGCAGTCATGTTCTTCTCAACAGCAATCTTGGGAGCGACATCTTTGGCTGCCCTGATCTCTGATACTGCCGTTGGTGGGTTGATATGATAAAGCAGGGAAGACATACCATCAAAGCCTATGGTGCCAAAGAGTTGCTCGTGATAGAGCGAACCATCTGCTTGCCGGAACTGTGTATGTCGCTTAGAAGGAAACTTTCCTTGTTTGTGGTATAAAGGCATAGATAAAACTTTAGATCAACATTTGTTGATGTAAATATAAGTTTCTATTTTATAAGAATACTATATTTGAGTCATAATAAGACTTCATGGCCACAGATAGGCGTCTACAGTTTTTTGAAGAGAGTCTCCAGCTCATACATCACCAAGGGTATAAAGGGACAACCATGCGTGACATCGCTACGAAACTCAAGTGTGATGTAGCCAATCTCTACAACTTCGTAAAGTCGAAAGAAGAGATCTTAGATATCTCATTATTCAGGATAAACGAAGAGTTTCATGATGGCATAGACGCTATCATAGAAAGCAAGCATACGCCTGTTGGTAAGCTTCGGTTGATTACTCAGTTGTACGTCAGGCTCACTCATGAAAAGCCCTATGAGATCTCTCTCTTGGTTAACGGCTGGCGACATCTATCTCACCAAAAGAAAAAGAAGTTTCTCGCAGAGCGTACAGCATACGAAAAGAAAGTACAACGGGTGATCCAAGAGGGTATGGATGCAGGAGAGATGAAGGCATTAGATCCTGTGCTGGCTACTAATATGGTATTATCCGCTATGCGCTGGTTGTTTGATAGCTTTGCTGACCAGAAGTCTGATTGGAATCCTGTCGAAGTAGAGAGACAAATTAATGAGTTTGTTGTTTCTGGTCTGGGTGTTTAGTCTTTTTTTAATCTAAGCGCGGCAATGGATGATTTGCGATATTAAGAGAGCTAAGTAACATAAGGATTAAATACTCTTTGCGAATGGACTTCTCCTCTTCGTTTGCACTGCGGTCGAAGTGACTAAAAAAAGGAGGTTATCCTTTCTTCCGATACAACTCTTCCAAACCTTGACCTGCTTCTATCATCGGTATAATAATGCTCAACCTTTTTTCAATTGTAGACTCGCGCTTGGCGCTGGAAATATACTCCGCATAATCTCTTTGGCGTCCAGGTGTTAGACCTTGGAATGCTTTAGCGGCTTTCTTGTTGATTTCAAATACGAGTGCTAATCGTCTGGGCATAGTCATCGGTGGCTTTTTAGACATAGCAACTCGTCTACCAGCTTTTTCATTTTCTATGGCCTCTTGGATGTAGGCCAATAGTTGTTCGTGATCGATCTCTCTTGCGTCTTTAAACTTCCAATGTCGCATGGCTTTTGTCTTGCCTTCTTGAGCGTTCTGTAGCACCTTAAGAGGGTCACTCAGAAGCGCACCTTGATGGAACCAAAGTCCAGCATGGTTTTTAAAAGCGCACATGCTGATTACATTCTTGTTTTTGATGGTGTAAGTGGGCATGTACCACTTTATAGTTTCTTCGAGATCAGTTTGTTTTATGATGCTTCTGATGTGATGCAGCATATCTTCATATTGGACATGATGCATGATGTAGTCGTCGACATCTACTGGATTATACATTTCGTGACTTTCTCATATTGTAAAAAGCATGTCCGAGTAAAGCACATGGTATATAAACCAAGATGTCTGCAATCATAAACCAAGTGGGATGATAGATTGTAAAAAGAGTGATCGCTCCCATAACCAATAAGAAAGTTCCAATGCCAATGGCGATCTTGCGCTCATGGCTGTCTGCCACAATTGATGCGACCCAAGCTCCTCCGATAGAGCCAAGTATATGAGCAATCAGGACCATTACATATGCCATAGCTGGCAATGTCTTGATGTATTCTGTCATTGCTTCTTTATCGGTCACATCCAATCCTTTTGGAAGTGGGTGCATATTGTAATTGGCCATCTCTATCGTCCAGACGATTGCCCCTGCTACAGTTAGACCTATGATGACTGCTACGAAATTACGTGCCATGGTAGTTATGTTGTGTGCTCACAAAATAATAAAATCCAGTCATAACTATAGGTGGCTATGTTATATAGCGCCAAACAACAAACTACCGATCCTTACCATATTAGAACCTTCTTCGATGGCCACTTTATAATCTCCCGACATGCCCATGCTGTAGACTGGATCTTCGATATTGAGAATGTCACGGCCTATGAGCTTTTGAGCAGTACCCATCAGTTGCTTGAACTCGCCACGTACTTGATCCATGTTTTCTGTAAAGGAGGCCATACCCATAAAGCCAATAACATTGATATTAGAATAAGCACCACTGTTTAGATCTTGGATGATGTCTTTTATTTCAGATTCTGACAAGCCGCTTTTAGAATCCTCTTTTGCTATTTTTAGCTGTAACAAGACATCTATCTTTCTATCGTTTTTAAAGGCCTCTTTGTTGATGGTTTGTAGTAGGCTTAGTGAAGAGACCGAGTGTATCAAGTCTACAAAAGGTGCAATGTACTTCACTTTGTTCTTTTGCAAGTTGCCAATCATGTGCCACTTGATATCCTTTGGAAGCTCTTCGTATTTTCCAGCAAGTTCTTGGGCTCTGTTTTCACCAAATATTCTAAATCCCTCTTCGTAGAGATTTTGGATCATTTCCTTTGGCTTGGTCTTAGAGACCGCAACAAGGGTTACATTCTGTTTTTCTAAAGATTCTTTTAGTAGTGCTGCGTTCTTAGCGTTCATTCTTATCCGTTATCAAGTACTTTTGTTAACTCCTCTTTTAAAGCTGCCGGATCAAGGTTGCCACCAGACTCGCGCATGGCTGCTCCTATAAAAAATCCAATCAATGCTTTCTTTCCTTTTCTATACTGCGCCGCTTGGCCAGGGTTGTTTTCTATTATTTTAGTTACAAGTGCGCCTAACGCATTATCATCGATGCTAATCAACAGGTTCAGATCTTCTGCCAGAGTCATTGGGCTGATCTTGGGACTTTCCAATAGTGCAGGCCAAAGTTGCTGATGAGCGATTGATGCTGATATCTTTCCATCTGATATCAATGTCAGGTAGGATGTACAAGCGTCAAGAGAGACTTTTAGTTCACTGATATCCATAGAATCGTTATCCAAACTTGGTAAGATCTGATTGATCATCAAGTTAGCACTGGATTTGGCGTCTTTGCTTTTGTCTGCAAGACCGCTATAGAACTCATATATCTTAGGTGTTCTGGTCAATTGTTCAGCATAGTCTTCTGTTAGCTTCGCTTCTTCCCTTAGTCGTTTTTTTATGACCCAAGGTAACTCAGGCATTTCTGCTTGGATACCAGCCAGGTGATCTTCAGTCATTACGATGGGCGGCAGATCTGGATCAGGGAAGTATCTATAGTCAGCAACCCCTTCTTTTTCTCTGAGCACAGAAGTCACATTGGCCACTGGATCGTAGTGAAGAGTTTGCTTGTTAAAGGTTTGACCTGCTTCGATCATTTTGATCTGTCTCTTGGCTTCGTACTTTACTGACTCTCGTGCATAACGCTTGGAGTTCAAGTTCTTGATCTCGCATCGCTCTCCAAGTTCAACTGAGCCTGCAGGTTTTACAGAGACGTTGCAATCGCACCTCATTGACCCTTTTTCCATGTCAGCATCTGAGACATCTATGTAGCGCAGTAGCTTTTGTAACTCAGCTATAAAAGCAAATACCTCTTCTCCAGAAGATAGATCTGGCTCTGTGACCAACTCCATCAATGGTGTACCTGCTCTGTTGAGATCTACTAAGCTGAGCGTGTCATGTACGTCGTGGACGGTCTTACCAGCGTCTTCCTCCATGTGTATGTGGTGGATCTTTACACTTTTGGTTTTGTCACCGACTTTGATGTCCAAGCTTCCTCCGATGCATATCGGTTGATTGTCTTGTGTGATCTGATAGCCTTTCGGCAAATCCGGATAGAAGTAATGCTTGCGATCAAAGAAGTGCGTCTTATTGATCTCACAGCCCAATGCAAGCCCCAGTTTAACTGCTCTATCGATGTGCCCAGTGTTCGCTACTGGCAGAGTGCCTGGATGAGCGAAGGATACAGCAGACACATGAGTATTAGCTTCATCACCAAACGAATTAGCATCATCACAAAATGCTTTGGTCTGGGTATTCATCTGGATATGGACTTCAAGCCCAATCACCGTATCATAAGTCATATATGCTGATGTGTATTATTTAAAGAAGAAAAGGCTGACTATTGTTACCAAGAATACCATAAGTAATAAAAGAATCAGATACGCCCAAGCTGTCACAAAGAACTTAATGAAACTCTTGAACCAACCTTGTTGATAGTAAAACTTAATAGATAAAAAGAAAAATAGTATGATGATGAGATAAGCAATGTCATCAACTGCGGTTTCATAATTTTTAGTGAGTGCTGTATAAGTAAATGCAAGTGATGCCAATAGAAAAGAAAAGGAATGGATATTAAACAGCACAATGAGGTGCTCAACATAATATCTATTACGTCTGACATACAACAGCTTCATTAAGAAGCCCGTGAAGATTATGGCAAAGAGGACACTCCAGATGAGATTTCCCAACCCAAAGCGGATCGCTCCCGATGGATCCCTTACCGTACGGATCATCTGTGTCATAAATATCCGCTCCCAGTATGAGTCTGCTTTATACTTTTCTAAAAACTCATCGACCGGAAGTTCATACATGTCACCTCGATGAAAAGTCAAGCTATGATTGAAGGAGCTCTTAAAGGGGAAGTCTTCATCTTGGATGTCTATAGGTGTGATAGAGTCTTGCCCTATATCTATATCGGCAAAAATGACTTGCTCAATGCTATCCAGATCACATCCTTGATAAATCGTTAATAGTGAGTCTTTTACAGCATAATACTTGCTTTGAAGCTTACTCTGTCCGATCTGCTCTAAGTACAAAGCTGAAGCCCTGTTGACATTCTCTATAGGGATGAGATTGCTGAGGACTGCTATATGAATGATCAGTGCGATCAAGAAGAATCGGATGGGGTTTAGATAGCTTTTTCGCTTCCCAGTCATGAACTGCTTACTAAGGAAACCCGGTATAGGAAGTGCTACTAATGAGCGATATATGCCATTGTCAATGTTAAAAAGACTACCGAAAAACTCACCCAAAAGAGACCAAACTGTGAGGTTTGAGTTGTGTACTTTTTGGCCACAATTGGGGCAAAAAAACTGCTCGTTTTCGAGTTTGTTTTGGCAGTTGAGACAGGTATCCATGGGGTGGTGTCGCACCCCTTTTTTCTTGGCTCCCGCTCGAGCTGCCAACCATACCATAAAAAAGTCCCAATTCAAGGCTAATCGCTTGTTATTCAGGGGCTAAGCTAAAGGTTATTAGCGACTTATCATATGTTAATTCAGCATTATATGATAGATAAATGAAAGTGGTACGGATTTTGGTCATAGAGTACATATGACAAATATGTCTAATAAGTGATCCAAGCATTGTCCAACATGAGTAAGCCAGCCGGTCTCAGGTACATCCTGTTACTGGCTCTGCTATATCTTGGACAGACTGCAATTGCACAATGCAAGATCGCTGGGTTCACTCCGCCAGACACTTTGATCGTTCAAGGGACTCTTGGTTCTTGTTCGATCACAACGAGAGAAGTGTTGGCTTCGATGGAGTTAGACAGTTGTCAGGACATCCAACTGATCCCAAGTGGGCCGTATGATGTCCCAACAACAAAGTCTCTTGTCATCTACGATCAAGTAAAAGATTCGATCTATTCTCCTTTTCTCTTATTGACACGTGCTGTTTCTTTAGAAATGATCAGCGGCGTATCGATTGATACTGCTGGTTTAACATTCATTGAGATTGAGCTAGCCGCAGGAGAATGTTCTGCGACCAAGGATATGCTTTTGGATCAACTCAATGTCCCAGATGATGAGATCATAAGATCTAAAGTTCAGTTACTCAAGGGATCAAGCCGTATCACAGACTTTAGAATCGGAGATACGACACATCTTGATGTGATCACCTGTGACGGATCATTCTTTTATCAAAACATTGATGTCTTATTCAGACCAGCGGTACCGACATTTGAAGGTTTTGTCAACTTTGATATTGGCATAACGACTTGTGAAGTAACGATCGAAGATGTCTTAGATAATCTTGGATATGATGTTGCTACCTGTGGTGTGGATCAGTTTAAGATATCAGACAAAGGCCCATTTGGTTACGGGCAGCACTTTATAGGAAGTATCCTATTGGATGACTATCCGATATTAGAAAGTTCAGTTGTCAGGGTGACACCTTCAGGGTGTTTTACGGATCCATTCATTGACTTTGGTTTACTTGAAGCCGGCAAATGTGCTCTTAACGAATACGACTTAATAGATACACTTGGATATACAGATAATGGATGTGGCTCTGAAAACATAGTTGTCTATCCACAAGGTCCTTATGAGACATCTCCGGTTCGTATCGATAGTATCTCCATAGGAGGAACTGTAGTTTGTTCTGATCCATTTGAGATATTCTTCTATCGTGATACGGTGATAGAAGAAACGGGTTCTATCATCTGCCACCAAGATCTTAACATCGCGATGAATCCTAATTGTACGGTAATGATGAACGCAGATGTTATACTTTCTAATGGTAACTACTGCTACTTAAATTATAATATTGACTTGGCTTTTGCAGATCGTCCAGATGATATCATTGCAACGGGTCATGAAGTAGAGATCACTATACCAGGGCTTTATTCTTTGACGATTACCAATCCTGCAACGGGCAACTCATGTTGGTCAGAGTTTACAGTTGAGGATAAGTTTATAGAAGACTACAGATGCGCACCGGATACACTTTGGTGTTATGCATCACCTATGTTGAGTCCAGATGATACTTTAGGAGGTGGCCCAAGTTTTCCAGATCTGGGAGATGCGATAACATTTACCGCGAGTGGCACTACTAATTCATACAATGTGTCAGCAGCTACACTTTGCGGTGTGGCATTCGCTCGTTATGAAGACAATCTGGTTGAAAGTTGTAAAGATGAGTTTAAGCAGATCATAGATAGAGTCTGGACACTTGAAGATAACTATGGCAACTCAGATACTTGTACACAGCGTCTTTTTATAAAGAATACGACGTTAGAGTTAGTTGATAGATTTGATGTTTTGCAAGTAGATTGTATATCTGACTTTATAGAATTGGACGAGTATGATAACCCGACGCCTGAAGCGTCCGGTTTCCCAACGATCAGAGGGATGTTTGACGTAGGTGTCTGTGGTACATTGAGGACAACTTATAATGACACAGAGTTTCCTTTGTGTGGATTGGGTAAGAAGATTGTAAGAGATTGGGTGTTGATAGATTGGTGTTCTGACCAAGTGATGGAGATGACTCAGATCATCCGCATCGAAGATAAGAAGGCACCAGTCATCACTGACTCTTTAGAAGATCTTTCTATAGATAGTGACCCATTTATATGTGGTGGCACTAACATCGATCTGCCACTTCCTAACTTTACAGATTGTAATGTTGATGAGGTGATTCTCGAAGTCATATATGAGACTTATGATGAGTCAGGTCGTCTGATAAAAAAGAACAACGGATCAAGTTTGTTCATCGATGAGATTAGAACTAATGATGTTGTCGGCACTTTCTTGATAGAGTATATACTAACTGATCCTTGCGGAAATGAATCAAGGGATTCGCTCAATCTTACGATTAGTGATACTGAGCCGCCTGTAGCTGTATGTGATGAGTTTACAATTATATCAGTAGGGGGAAATGGTAACTCACTCGTCAAAGCTGAGACATTTGATAACTTAAGTGTTGATAACTGCGGCATAGCATCGTATGAGATTAGAAAGTTAGAAGGTGTGTGCAATGTTGATACTGCCTTCACAAG
This sequence comes from uncultured Saprospiraceae bacterium, assembly GCA_938022935.1. Taxonomy (GTDB): domain Bacteria; phylum Bacteroidota; class Bacteroidia; order Chitinophagales; family Saprospiraceae; genus JAJRXG01. The sequence continues at coordinate 8,106 of CALIHL010000025.1, read as the reverse complement.
AGATATAAGGTTCTGCTGTGAAGAAGTAGGAGATACAATCCTTGTCGAGTTTAAGGTGACAGACTTGGCAGGTAATTATAATATCTGTGAGGTAAGCGTTAGTATACAAGATAAGTTTAGACCGATCATTAATTGTCCTGATGACATCCTCCTCGATTGTGGTACGGATTATACTGATCTAATGATAACTGGTGAGCCAACGGTAAGAGACAACTGTGGTAACTTAGAAGTTACTTATGAGGATCAACTTGAGTTGAGCCAGTGCAACCAAGGAATCGTTAACCGTACTTGGAAAGTGAAAGACCAAGGTGGATTTGAAGTGACTTGTGTTCAAGTGATTAGAATAGAAGAAGATGTGCCATTTAATATGACTCAAGCGATGTTTCCAAGTGATACAACGATCATGGGTTGTAGTGCTTCTCTTGAGCCAGAGTTCACAGGAAGTCCAGTCATTACCAGCTCAAGTTGTGCTATGGTTGATGCGACTTATAATGACTTGTTCTTCTATGATGCAGAGAATGCATGTGTGAAAGTCTTGAGAGAATGGACCATCATAGATTGGTGTCAGAGAGATGAAGATAATACCGGTATCTGGAAGAAAGATCAGATTATAAAATTAGAAAGTAATATAGGCCCAGAGTTTACAACAGCAGATAGGGACGCATCATATTGTATCAATGATATAGAGTGTGCAGATGATGTTACGATCATCGCTACGGCAGTAGATGGCGACGCATGTACGCCTGCAGATCAGTTAGAATGGTCACATGACTTGTATAATAGCAATGATGAATTGATCCAGTCCGGTGAAGGAGCGACGGTTTCTTCAAGATTGGAGAGCGGTCTATATTATGTCATCTATCAGGCAACAGATGGTTGTGATAATACGACATTGGATACCTTGTCATTTGATGTAGTAGATTGTACTGCTCCGATGATCTCTTGTCCATCTGTACAGCCATCATTGGTGTTAGATCCTAACGGTGTTGCAGTGTTGGCGGTAAGTGATGTGGTAGATATTGAGTTAGAAGACAACTGTGATGATCCTTCGGATATTTCACTGAGTTTTTTAAAGGAAGCTGTAGTCGATTCTTTAGTCTTTACATGTGATGATCTCGTTAATGGGATCAGTGATCGGTTCGTAAAGATTTATGCAATTGACCAAGGAGGCAATGTTGACTCTTGTGAGCTGTTCCTAGAAGTAAGAGATAATAGTTCTAACCTTTGTGGCGGCAACACAACTGATACATTGTTTGTAGCAGGTGTGTTGAAAACTCGGGAGAAGAACGAGATTAATGGCGTAGCAGTTACATTGACTAATGGAAGTGCTACTCAAACGGTGATGACTGATGAGACGGGTGCTTACAGATTTGACAACTTAAGAGTTGGTGAAGATTATAAAGTGAGCTTTGAAAAGAATACTGGTCATGATGACGGTGTGACTACTTTAGATATACTTATCACGCAACAACATATACTTGCGCTTAGAGCTTTTGAAAGTCCTTATCAGACGATAGCAGCTGATACTGATAACAATGGTAGAATCACCGTTCTTGATCTGGTTAGATTGAGAAGATTGGTTTTAGGGCAAGTAGCAGAGTTTGATGTCAACGGCCAGCAAAGTTGGAGATTTGTGGATGCCAGCCAAGAGTTTGAAAGTGTAAGAGCGCCGTTCCCATTTATAGAAGAATTAGACATCACTTTTCTTGATCAATCAAGTCTTGATTTTGACTTTATGGGTGTGAAGATCGGAGATGTAAATGGAAGTAACGCAATCAGCTCGGGAACAAAGGCCTCAGGTCGATCTGGTTCTGTGGCTGTCGCTTTAAAAGTGAAAGATGGCATGTTGAACTTCGTGTCAACTAAGGACGAGTTCTTAAGTGGACTTCAATTAAACTTTGAAGATTATGACTTCTCAAGTGATCTTGAGATCATGTCTGGAGCACTGCCAATGACGTCTGAAAACTTCTTGGTTCAGAATGACAACTTGGTGATCAGTTGGACGGATGGTGATGGAGTAGAGATCAAGAAAGGACAGACTTTGTTCTCTCTACAATTAGAAAGCGACGCTCAATTATCTGACTTTCAGGCTGCATTGGTAATAGAGAAAAGTGAATGGATCAATGATGATCTAACATATCGATCAGTGCGATTAAAAGATGTAGAAACTCCTGATGATCTGGTTCTTGCTGATCATACTATATCTGTAACAAATGCACCCAATCCTTTTGTGGACTATACTAATGTACTTATCGACTTAGAGACGCCAGCGACTTTGGATATACAATTAATAGATATCACAGGGAAGGTTGTGCTGACTCGTAGAAGCCAGTTCGAAAAGGGTAGAAGTACTATCGCAATTGATCCAAATCAGCTTGGTATGAAACCAGGCATATATATACTCACAGTGGATGACGGAATCCAGCGAGAGATACACAAGTTGTCTTTTATAAAGTAATCGTGTCTCGATTACTGTTTGTCTCCTTTAGATCCCAATTTATAATACTCAATAATCTAAGTGGTTCACTTAGGCTGAAAAGGTCGTATGATTAGTCTCGCTGCTTTGTCGAAATTGATATAGCTATATGCCCAGTTAAAAAAGACAATGACTCGGTTTCTAAAACCTACCATGGCCATCAAGTGGATAAACATCCAGATGAACCAGGCAAAGAATCCTGAAAACTTGAAACTCTCTAAATCTACAACTGCCTTGTTGCGTCCTATGGTTGCCATCGAGCCTTTGTCATTGTAGGTGAAGGGCTTCATCGGTTTGTCATCAAGTAATCTGAGGATATTCTTACCTAATAACTTGCCCTGTTGTATGGCAGGTTGGGCAACTTGAGGATGACCTTTTGGGAAGGCGTCTGTAGACATAAGTGCTATATCGCCCAGTGCGTAGATATTGTTGTAACCTTCTACTTGATTGAACCTATCGACTTTATATCGATTAGCTCGCTCTACAACAACATCATCTTTTAGTCCTTCGATAATGTCTCCTGTGACACCAGCTGCCCATACTAGTGTCTGCGTCTGAAGCTCAAGTTCATTGTTCGTGCTTACTACGAGGCCATCATAGTTGGTCACGAATGTACTGACATGGACTTGGACACCTATCTTGCGTAGGAAGAGTTCTGACTTCTCTGAGGCATTCTTGCTCATCGTTGGCAGTACTCGATCATTGCCTTCAAGGAGATGGATGTGCATATCTGAAGAATTGAGATCATGATAATCTCTTGGTAGAATATGCTTCTTGATTTCTGCTATCGCTCCAGAGAGTTCAACTCCCGTTGGGCCGCCACCCACGATGACAAAATTGAGCAGTGCTTCTCTTTCTTCTTTGGTTTTAGCGATTGTGGCTTTTTCAAAGTTTTGTAAGATCAAGCTTCTGATGTCCAGCGCTTGCGGGACTTTTTTCATCGGCATGCTATGTTGCTCGACTGTTTTGTTACCAAAGAAATTTGTTTTAGTACCTGTTGCGATCACTAGGTGATCATAAGAGATATTGCCTATGCTGGTAGATACGAGTTTAGCCTCTGGTTGGATCTTTTCTACTTCTGCTAATCGGAAGAATGACCGTTTGTGATTTTTTATAATTTTTCTAATCGGATACGCGATGGAGTCGGGCTCCAGTCCTGCAGATGATACTTGGTAGAGGAGTGGTTGAAACGTATGATAGTTGTGCTTGTCGATGAGTACGACTTGAACAGGTTTGTTTGCTAAAGCCTTTGCGAGATTGACTCCAGCGAAGCCTGCACCTATGATTAGGACACGTGGCAGCTCTGATTGTGGAATATTCATAGACAACGTCTTACTTTATTCTGATATAAAGATATCTCAATTGAGGTTCAGATGTCTTGATCCAGGTTAGTAAAGAATAGATAGGAGAATGTGTTTTTTACAAATCTCTGATTGAAACAACAACTTGGTCGTTAGGTCTATGATAGGTGATATTATCATCATTGACAACCTCTAAAGTTGAAGGAATGGCCATTTGAGGAGTGCGATATTTACGTAAGTATAACTCTAGCTTATCTGAGCTTAGGTCCTTCAAGTGCTTTCTATAGATCTCCGTCTTTTTCAATGCAAAAAGTTGCCATTTGCGAGAGCGCCACACCCACCAAAGGTAGATGGCATCGACAAATCGTCCGATGATAATCCCATACCAGATACCTACGAAATCCATACCCATCGGAAAAGCAAATATGTAGCCCAAGACCAACGATGTGATGTTTCTCCCAAAGATCGAAGAGATCATAGCTGGCTTCGTATCTCCAGCGCCTCTGAGCGTTCCAGTGATTAAGATACCGAATGCTGAGATGGGTAAGAAATAAGTATTGGTATTGAGATAGGAGAGTCCGCCTCTGATGATATCAGCTGATGCCGAAGGATCAAAGAGCAGTATGATCTCTTTGTCAAAAATCAAAATAGGAATGATCAAAATGGCCATCATGATGATGCCGAGGTAGATCAGGACACTTCCTTTGCTGTACGCTGATTCTGGTTGCCAGCGGCCCAACTCTTTGCCTACGATAGCGGTGCCGGCGACATTGAGACCGACAGCCATATAGCCTACGATGGACTCAACTTGAGTGCAGATGGCCAACGCTGCAGCACCAAGTGACCCAAGCGTAGATGCTGTCACTAAGCTCATAATGATGATGTTAGATCCATGTCTAAATACTCCTTGGATCCCCGAAGGAACACCAATAGATAAGATGTCCTTAATAAGCGGTACATGAGGCTTCCAAGAACCTGCTAAGATCTTGACGATGTTCTTGCCAGAGTATAGTATAGCGATACCTAATATGGCTAAGATTAATCTTGAAAGTAAGGTGCCGTATGCCGCACCTACGATGCCATAAGCAGGGATAAATCCCCATCCAAAGATGAATATGTAGTTGAGCCCAATGTTGAGTAACAACATCAATACTGACAGATAAAAAGGCGTCTTGGTATCACCAGCCCCTTGCATAAGCCGATTGATGGTAAAGTTCATCGTGATCATCGGTGTAGCTAGAAAGATGATATAGAGATATTCGCTGCCCATCCTCACGATATCTGCGCTATCTCCATCGCTCATAAACTGGAGTAAGGGCTTAGTGACCAGCAATCCAACTAATGTGATGACTATCGATAGTAGCAGACCTGATACTATGGACTGCCTGGTAACGAAGCTCATTCGTTGCGGGTCGCGACCTCCTCTGGCTTGAGCCATCAAGCTCATCGCACCGCCGCTGACCGATAAGATCGAGATCAAGACAAGCAGTCTGATCATGTTGCCCATACCAACTGCAGCTAATGCTTCAGGTCCTAACCTACCGATCATGATGGTATCTATGACCGTCATGCTTGCTTGCATCAAGTTGGTCAATATGACAGGGAAGGCCAACAGCCAGACAGACTTTAAAAATGCCTTCGACATCATAGCGCGCAAAGGTAGCTTTCGTTTGATTGACATACGGAGGTTCTTCTGCAAAATAAGTAGACCTTCTTCTTCATTGACTTCGTTAGCTTTGCTTTGGTAAGAATGTAAAATGAACATCATCACATGGAATTGTAATATGGCCTTTCGTAAGAAGTGGCCTGCCCTTATAAAGTATAATGCAGATATCCTTGTGATCCAAGAGTGCGAACATCCTAAGAAGTATAAGCCTTCAGAAGAGATCCCCGATTACAATGAGTTCCTATGGTTTGGTGATAATGAAAACAAGGGAGTGGGTGTGGTGTCATTTGGTGATTATCATCTTAGGGCGAAGGAGGATCATCATTCTGAATATCGATATATCATTCCAGTCGAGGTGAGCGGTCCAATGCATTGTGATCTATATGCTGTGTGGGCGATGCCTCATCAGAAGAGGAGCAAGGGTTGTGCCGGTCAGTTATGGGGCGCACTTCAAGCTTACAAAAACTTAGAAAACTCTATATGGATAGGGGACTTTAATAGCAATGCCATCTGGGATAAAGAAAGGAAGAATGGCAATCACAGTGATGTCGTCCGCTTGTTACAAGATCATGATTTGTCCAGTCTTTATCATGGATTGCTTGAAGAAACAGAAGGTGAAGAATCACAGCCGACCATCTACTTATTGAAAAACAAAGAGAAGCCATTTCATTTGGACTATTGCTTTGCGCCAAATGTTATGATTACGGAACACACTACAGTAGAAGTGGGGCAGCATGAAGATTGGATCAAACTTAGCGATCATATGCCTGTTATTATTAAGGGCTTAGTGACACCCACCAATATCAATGGAGCGGATGACGCTTGGTTACGTCAGAAGCGTTAAGGGAAAAGTTAATGGAGAGATCATTAGAGTCTATGGGTGAGCGTATATAAAACCCATAATCTATTGTTAAATATAAAATTAATTACTCATGTGTGAACCACCACAATTATCATTGCGTTATTACCGACATACTAAAGTTACAATACACAAACATGAAGTTTATTACTCTTATTATTTTAAGTCTTACGCTTAGTCTTTCATCATTTGCGCAAGAGAATTGGTCAGTTGACAATGCTCACTCTAACCTTAGATTTGAAGTTGGCTGGGAGGACTTTTCAGTAAGAACAGGTGAGTTTAAAGTATTTAACGGAAGTATCACAACTAACTCAAGAGAAGATTTTTCTGATGCTTCGTTCGCACTCACTGTGGATGCGAGTAGTGTTGACGTTATAGCAGATAGACTGGCTCAACATGTCAAGAGTGATAGATTTCTCAATGTAGAGCAACATCCTGAGATCACTTTTGTGTCTAACAAAGCAACTAAGACGGGTGATAATACTTACACCGCTATGGGGAAGTTGACAATACATGGCATAGAGAAAGATCAAGAAGTTGCGGTCAAGGTCAAAGGCAGTAAAGAAACAAGAAAGGGTGAGATACTCGGATTAGAGGTGTCACTTGTCGTAAATAAAACAGACTACGGACTTGATTGGGGTAGCCCACGCCTGGGTGATAACATTACATTGGTTGGACACATACTTTATAAGTTAGAAGTTGAAGAGGACGAATAATGAATCTTCTATCCATAAAAGATACTTGTTATAGGTCTGTCTTGTTCATAGGGTGCTTCTGTTTTATCAGTGCTTTGTCAGCTCAGGTTTTGTCATTTGATCATGGTAAGGTGGAGTTTCATACTTCGTCCATCATGTCAGATATCGAAGCAACTTCGACTGAGATTACTGTCAATCTTGATGTAGAAACTGGGATCTTTGATCTCGTTATACCGATCGAGTCTTTTGAGTTTGAGTATGAGATGATGCAAGATCATTTTAATGAAGAATATATAGAAAGCCATCTATATCCTGATGCTGTTTTTAAAGGCAAGGTGTCTCAGGATATTTCTAATTTAGATGAGCCTCTTGAAGTTGATGTATCTGGGCAGTTGACCATGCATGGAGTTACACAAACTACTGGCTTCAAAGCCACACTTTCGAAGAGTGATGGCTTTACAAAAGTGAAATGCAAGTTTCCAGTTGTTTTCAAGGACTTTAAAGTTGATGAACCATCGATACTTTCTAAAGCTGTAGCCAAGGATGTAGAAGTCAAGGGTTTGCTTTACTTGAAGTAGTGGAACAATTTTTACGTGTTGAGGCATAGCTCTCTACTTGATAGAAAGAAGTATGTCCTCTCTTGTATTAAATCTTCCATTGTTAAGGTCTCCATTGCACGCTTTGATCAGGGCGTCTTTTAGTTGAGCTGCCCTTGTAGGGTGTCTTTCTAATATGTCATTAGCTTCTCTATAGTCATCTGCTAAATAGTATAATTGGAAAATATCTTCTTTGGCAAAGTGCCTTAGCTTCCATCCGTCTTGAGATACTATGGCAGGGCCCATGAAAGAAGAGAAGACAATATGATCATGTGTTGGACCTTCTTCTCCTAAGAGCGTGGGCAGATACGATATGCCATCTTTTTCTTCAGGTAGTTGAGTACCTACAAGATCAGCTACAGTCGCCATGAAATCATAATTAGTTGCTAATGCATGAGACGTTGTGCTCGGTTTAATTTTGCCTGGCCATCTTGCTATCAGTGGCACTCGTGCACCACCTTCCCAATTGCTTCTTTTGATACCAGCCATTCCATCATTTCCATTAAATACATC
>CALIHL010000024.1 GCA_938022935.1 uncultured Saprospiraceae bacterium | reverse complement strand
TGGAAGATCAGGTGACAATTCTCCTGATGGGCGATCACCAATTTTAATAATTTCCACACTCAGTGCTCCACCCAGTTTTCTTTTTGCATTTTGATTATCAAATGCTTCTGCAACAGATAGCTCAAGCAATGTCTCCATACTATCTAATTGACTTGGCTCGACTGACCTCATATCGATCTCCATTATAGATTCAAATGGAATAGAATTAACAGAAGTGCCGCCGCTGATCACGCCTACATTATAAGAAGTTCTTGGACCTGTGCTTACAAACTCATCCGCCCTTTCCACAAATCTTGCAATTGCATCTCCAAGCGCATGATGTGGATTGACCAATCCAAATGCACCCCATGAGTGCCCTCCAGGACCTTTATAAATCACTCGATATCTATAAGAACCCAATCCCATTGTATTCACTCGACCGACATCTCCTCCATCGATACTGATCCAGCTATCTATCTTTGGTCCGCCTTCGCGAAATATGTGCTTCACGCCTCGTAGATCGCCTAATCCTTCTTCGCCGACACTTGCTATATACAAGACATTGTCATCCATCTCAATCTCAAGTTGATCCAAGGTTTTAACAACAGCAAGTAAGAGTGCAAGCCCTCTTGTATCATCACCAATTCCCGGAGCAAACAACGTGTCATTACTTTCTCTAACTGTCACATCGGTCTCTTCAGGGAACACAGTATCCAAGTGTGCATCTAGACAAACTGTACGCTTTCCAATCTTTCCTTTTTTTATGGCGAGGACATTACCTACTTCATCTATCCAGATGGAGTCGACACCAGCGCTCTCCAGCATAACCTTAAAAGCTGCTGCTCTTTTTTCTTCTTTAAAGGGTGGTGCTGGGATCTCCGTCAACTTGATATGGTCAGCCTTCGTCTCAGCCTCTAAGGACATAATATGCTCAAAAGCCTTTTTGACTACCTCATCTTCAGCAAGTGACTTGATTTCTGTCTTAAAAGCTTCTTGTAATACAAAATCAGATTGCCCATGTGCTTGGGCGAAAAGAAAAGATGCTACTAAAATAGTTAGCGCACTGTTGAGTACTGTCTTATATATCATAGCGTTAATGGATTGAATCAAATATAACACTGATCAACCAGTAGAAGAATATACTTTAACCTATTTCAAACTCCGCTCCCTCGACAGCCAGTTGGGTCTTGCTAAAAACCGTTCTGGCCTCTTCTGTCATAACACTGAGGTCTTTATAACGTCCGGAGTAGTGGCCGATGATTAGTTCATTTGCGGAAGCGTCTCTGGCTATCATAGCAGCTTCTAAAGAAGTACTGTGCAGGCGTTCTCTCGCTTTGTCCGCTAGTTCGTGTAGATACGTTGCTTCGTGATATAGCAGATCAACGCCTGAGATATGAGGTATAATCAAGGGGTCGTATGCTGTATCAGAACAATAAGCGAATGATCTTAACGGCAACGGTTTCTTAGTAACATTAGCAATCGGGATCGTCTGCCCTTCTCGCTTGATCGGCATCCCATCTTTGATCAACTTGATCTCCTCAATCGTGATCTTATACTTTGCTAACGCTTCTGTAGATATGCCAAGTGGTCGTGGTTCTTCATCAAACCGATATCCTAAAGTAGGCACTCGGTGTTTTAAAGGAAAAGCAGAAACGCTTAATCCGTTGATCGATCCCAAGTTGTGAGTAGCTTGACCATCCAACTCATGGATAATGATCTCATGACCAGCTCGACCATCAGTCACATCTCTCATCGTCTCTAAGAATAGTCTTAGACCTATCGGGCCATATATAGTTATTGGTTCAACTCGTCCATTGAGGCTGAGTGAGCTAAACAATCCAGGCAAGCCAAATATGTGATCACCATGGAGGTGGCTAATGAAGATATGGTTGAGCTTAGAACGCCTCACCTTGAACTCTGACATCTTGATCTGAGCACCTTCGCCACAGTCTATCAACATCAATTGTTGGTTATACTGAAGCACAAATGAAGATGAGAATCTACCCGGTATAGGTGTAGCACTGTTAGCGCCTAATACTTTAAATGAAAAAGAAGGATGTCCTGAAGTCGGCAAATTACTCGTCCTCTCCTTTGGTCAGCTCCTTCTGAAGTTCTTCCATCATAACATAGTCGATGCTCTCCTCCATAGTTGGCACAATCGTTAATATCGTCTGCAATCGGGATATCTCGATTAGCTTCTGAACAGCAGGATGTTCGACATGGGTAAGAACGAATGCACCGTGACCATTCCACAATCTATTGGCAGTGAGGATAGCGCTTAGTCCAGAAGAGTCAACATACTTCACATCTTTCATATCAAATATGAGGTTGACAACGCCTTCGTTGCGCAAAAACACAAACTCACTTTTGATATCTGGAGCGATGACTGAATTGAGGTTCTCTTCTTCAAGTTTAAGGATCGAGTACTTGTCCTTTTTGTCTAAACTGATCTTCATAATTGGTAGTATCTCTTATTTCTTAAGATGCTTAACGCAAATATTAAGTTAAAAAATCCCTACGGTGTAAGTGACCGTTTGGAAGCTGCCAAAGATAACTAAGTACAATGACTAATGCATACTCCTGAGATGGATAAGACCATAAGGCCATCCATCGGCTTCATTGTTCTCAAGACTTTGAGTTAGAGAATAGTACTGACATCAAGTTTATCAGTCTTTTTGTCAATTTCTTATACATTATGATTATCTTTAATGTGTAGTCTTAAGACATGACAAAAGAGGTGTTTCAAAGCGATCAATTCTGCCATATCTTCTCCCTATAAAAAAGAAGACTGACAAAAGAGCCGAATTACAGTCTTGGCACGTTTTTGTTAATAATATTGAAAGTGTCGCAGTACACGCACAACTATTAGCGTAGCTGCGTCATTTATTTAGTAATTTTGATAGAGGCGAGGACGGAGCGAGTGACAATATGAGCGCTGCTTAAACAAGTAGAGCGCAAGTAGCCCTCAAGAAAACAGAAAGAATGAACAGAAAATTTTCACCTAAGGTTAAAAAGATCATCTCACTCAGTAGAGATGAGGCAGTAAGACTAGGTCACGATTATATTGGTACAGAACACTTGTTGTTGGGCATGCTCAAAGAACAAGACAACATGGCGATAAAAGTACTCAGCTCACTACAGCTTGATCTTGATCAGTTAAAGTATAGAGTTGAAGAGTCTACAAAAGCTAACCGTACAGACAACACCAACCTCAACGTTGGTAACATCCCACTGAATAAGCACGCAGAGAAAGTCCTTAAAGTGACCTTCTTAGAGTCAAAGCTTTTCAAGAACGATGAGATTAACCCAGAGCATCTGATGCTATCTATCTTAAAGCACAAGGACAACTTGGCTTCTAAGATCTTGGATCACTTTGATGTGGACTACGATGGCTATAAGACTGAGCTTGAGTACGTTACTCAGGAGCAAGATGGTGGCTTTGATTATATCACTGACTCTTCGACAGATGCAGATATGCCTATCGAAGAAGAAGGATCTTCTTATAGCAGTAGAACAGGAAGACGTGGCGCCACTAAGTCTCGTACACCTGTACTGGACAACTTCGGAAGGGATGTAACACGTCTTGCAGAAGAAGGCAAGTTAGATCCTATCATCGGTAGAGAAGTAGAGATCGAGCGTGTATCTCAGATCTTAAGTAGAAGAAAAAAGAACAATCCAGTCTTGATTGGTGAGCCTGGTGTAGGTAAGACGGCGATCGTTGAAGGTCTTGCACTGCGTATCCACCAGAAGAAGGTTTCAAGAACGTTATACGATAAGAGAATTGTGATGTTGGACTTAGCTGCACTTGTAGCAGGAACCAAGTACCGTGGACAGTTTGAAGAGCGTATGAAGGCCATCATGAATGAGCTTGAGAAGACAAGTGACGTGATCTTATTCATCGATGAGATACATACGATCATTGGCGCAGGAGGATCTACAGGATCACTTGACGCCTCTAACATCTTTAAGCCAGCATTGGCAAGAGGAGAGTTACAATGTATCGGTGCATCTACATTGGACGAGTACCGTCAGTACATCGAGAAAGACGGTGCATTGGATCGAAGATTCCAAAAAGTATTGGTTGAGCCACCTTCATCAGAAGAGGCGATCCACATACTCAACAATATAAAATCGAAGTACGAGGACTTCCACAATGTGGAGTATACAGATGATGCGATCAAGGCTTGTGTCTACATGAGTGATCGATATATCAGTGATAGACATTTACCTGACAAGGCTATCGACATCCTAGATGAGGTAGGTGCTCGTACGCACCTTAAAAACATCCATGTACCTAAGTACATAGAAGATCTTGAGAAGCAGATCGAAGAGATCCGCGAGAAGAAAAATCAAGCTGTTAAGAATCAGCAATACGAGAAGGCTGCAGATCTACGTGACCATGAAAGCAAGCTCTTCAAGAAGTTAGAGCAAGGCAAGAAAGAGTGGGACGAAGAGTCTAAGTCTAAGAAGTATCCAGTTGTCGAAGAAGATATAGCTGAGATCGTGGCGATGATGACAGGTATACCTGTCAAGAGAGTTGCACAGACTGAAAGCACCAAGCTCGTGGGTATGGTGGATGACCTTAAGAAAGAGATCATCGGTCAAGATAACGCAATCGTCAAGGTTACTAAAGCCATACAGCGTAACCGCGTTGGACTGAAGGATCCGAAGAAACCGATTGGCTCATTTATATTCTTAGGACCTACAGGGGTTGGTAAAACAGAGCTGGCTAAAGCTTTGGCGAGATATTTATTTGATACTGAGGATGCCCTGGTTCGTATCGATATGAGTGAGTACATGGAGAAGTTCTCAATCAGTAGATTGATAGGAGCACCTCCCGGATATGTAGGTTATGAGGAAGGTGGTCAGCTTACTGAGAAAGTAAGACGTAAACCTTATAGTGTGATCTTACTCGATGAGATCGAGAAGGCACATCAAGATGTCTACAACATCTTGCTACAAGTGCTTGATGACGGTCAGTTGACTGATGGTTTGGGCCGTAAGGTGGACTTTAAGAACACATTGATCATCATGACTTCTAACATCGGAGTCAAGAAGTTGAAAGACTTTGGACAAGGTGTAGGGTTCGCAACGTCTTCTCGCCAAGAGAATGCTGATGAGCATACTAAAGCAGTGATAGACAAGGCTTTAAAGGCCAAGTTCTCTCCAGAATTCTTAAACAGAATAGATGATACTGTGATCTTTAACTCTCTTGAGAAGGAGCACATCTTAGACATCGTGGAGATCGCTCTTAAAAACTTAGACAAGAGATTGAAGCACATGGGTTATACCGTGAAGTTGAGCAAAGCGGCTAAAGAATTTATAGCAGATAAGGGATTTGATCCAGCGTATGGAGCACGTCCTTTGCATAGAGCGATACAGAGATATATCGAAGACCCATTAGCCGAAAAAATCTTAGCATTGGGCAACAAGCAAGGGCTTCACTTTAAGGTTGGACACTCAAAAGGTGCTGATGAAGTGACTATAACTGAAGTCAAAAAGGAGAAAGAGAGCCAAGCACTCAACTAATAAAGAGTAGTGAAGCAGTATCAAGTAGTTGCTATTGGCAGTAGATAAGTATATCTTATTGATTCAATTAGCTATCATTGTAGCAAGAAACACGAAAAACAACTTTTTAAACTATAACTAAAACATTTGAGGAAAGGCAGGAGAAGAACATTCAAGCCGGTTCAAAAAGAACCAGAATTCAGAATTAACAAATACGTCAGAGTCCCATACATACGTCTTGTTGGCGATGCGGACGAAATGGCAGCCATCAGCGAGGTGGCAGGAAAAACAATCGACCCAGAAGTATACGATACCAGAGATGCACTTTACTGGGCTAACGAATTAGGTCTTGATCTTGTAGAGATCAGTCCAAAAGCGGAGCCTCCAGTGTGTAAGATCATCGACTATCAGAAGTTTCTATACAACAGAAAGAAGAAGGCGAAAGAGCTAAAAGCAAAGACCGTAAAAACAGTGATCAAAGAGATCAGATTTGGTCCAAACACAGATGACCATGATTTTGACTTTAAACTACGTCACGCTAAAAAGTTCCTAGAAGACAACTGCAAGGTGAAGGCTTATGTCCAGTTTAGAGGACGTAGCATCGTCTTTAAAGACAGAGGAGAACTGTTGTTGCTTAAGTTTATCAAAGAGCTTGAAGGTCTAGGTACCGTAGAGAATCTTCCTAAGTTAGAAGGTCGTCGTATGAACGTGATGATCAGTCCGACCAAGTCGAAGAAGAAATAATAACAATACAACTAGATATACTCAAGGAAGGTCGGCAACGATCTTCCTTTTTTTATGCCCATGTCTCCTTTTGACTTATTTGGTTATAAGCTATATGTGCTTCTCGACTACGCTCGAAGGCCATGAGAAAAACAATCTATGCAAATAAGGACCTCAAACGCAACAAAGAAGCATTTTTGACTACTTAGACACTGCTAAGCACTCAAAGACAACAATATGCACCTACTTAAACTGTATGGTCTTCACCGGTGTGATCTGAGTAATGATTAAGCTTGGGACCAGCATGAAGATCAAGACTACCAGAATTGTACCTGCATTGATTAAAAACATTGACCATAGATTGAACTCAATTGGCACCTGACTCAGGTAATAATCTGCTTCATTGAGTTTTAATAAACCAGTGTACTTCTGGATGAGGCATAAGAGGATAGCTATTCCATTTCCGATAAGGACACCTTTTATAATGATACCTCCAGCGTTGTATAAAAAGATCTTTCGCACGGACCAGTTCGTAGCGCCAAGCGCCTTTAAAACACCAATCATACGGGTGCGCTCTAAGACGAAGATCATAAGCGCTGTGATCATATTGATCAAGGCGACTAAGATCATCAAGAAGATAATCACCCGCTCGTTTACATTTTGAAGTTCTAACCACTCGAAGATCTCAGAGAACTTTGTCCTTACTGTCTCGCTATATGTAGCCGGTGGCAAGAGCTCAAAGTAGATGAAGTCGTTGATCAATGGTAGATCATCCAAGTCTTCTACGAATACTTCTAATCCAGACACTTGATCTGGCGCCCAGCCCAGTAAATCTTGCAAGACACGCATGTCAACCAGAGCAAACCTCCGATCATACTCTTCAAGGCCTGTGTTGTAGATACCCGTTATCGTGAATTGTCTTTTGGTCGGTACTTCATCAAGGATAAAGCTGACATTGACCTTTTGGCCTACCTCAAAGTTCATTCGTCTTGCGGTGTACTGCGAGATCATCATATCACGTGACCCCTTCTCTCCGCTGAAGTCGATAAACGAGCCTGACTTGACAAAGCTCTGGATGCGATCTACATCATAGTTTTGATCTAAGCCCTTGAGCAAGAGACCTTCAAACTGTGTTTTATCAGCAACTATACCAGGCACTACTGTAAATGCTTCAACATGAGTGATCCCTCCATTGGACTGCTGTACATTATTAGGTTGATCATTTTCAAAAGAAGAAGGCCTGAAATAGGATACCGAAGTGATCCTCAACAATGAGTCAACCAACTCTTTATCCTTACGGATCGGTATCAGTTCAAACGAATCCCCCGATAGCCCATCCGCTATGTGGATGTGCCCCCAGAAGTTGAAGACCTTATCTGAGATCTCATTTTTAAATCCTGTGATGATATTAGTGGTCAAAATCATGACCATCATGCTCAAAGCTATTGCTGCTATGGCAATCTTGACAATGAGGCCAGAGAAGCTCTTACCAGTTGGATTGGATATCCTGGAAGCTATGTATCGCTCGAAGTTCATACAGGTCGTGAAGATAAACCAATCGTCCATTCTTGGTCTTACAACCTGGATAAATCAAAGGATGATCTAGAGATACGATAAGTATATGTTCTGTAACCGAGAATAGCTACTTTTGCCCAAAATCATAAGACATGAACTTTATCGACGAGCTGACGTGGCGAGGGATGCTTCAAGACAGTACGCCTGGAGTGAAAGAGATATTGAGCAAAGGGATGAATACTGGTTATATCGGTTTTGATCCGACGGCGCCATCCTTAACGATCGGTAACTATGTACAGTTGATGATCTTGTCCTTCTGGCAACAGAGCGGGCACCAGCCGATCTTTCTTTTGGGTGGTGCTACTGGTCGTATCGGTGACCCATCAGGTAAGGATAAAGAGCGTTTGTTAAAGACTGAAGATGAGCTGGACAAGAACTTGGCCTTTCAAAGAAAGCAAGCAGAGAAGTTTCTCAACTTCAATGATGGTGAGAACAAAGCCCTCATGATCAACAACTATGATTTTTATAAAGACATGAATGTGCTCGACTTCCTGAGAGATGTAGGAAAGAACCTGACCGTCAACTATATGATGAGCAAGGATAGTGTGAAGAATCGATTGGAAACGGGTCTGTCATTCACGGAGTTTAGCTATCAATTACTGCAGGCTTACGACTTCCAGTGCTTGTACAAAAATTATAATTGTAAGTTTCAGATGGGCGGATCTGATCAATGGGGTAATATCACTTCTGGTACAGAGTTTATCCGACGCAATGTAGAAGGCGGAAAAGCTTATGCCATCACTACCCCACTCTTGACAAAGGCAGATGGTAAGAAGTTTGGCAAGTCAGAAGAAGGCAACTTATGGTTGGATCCTAATATGACTTCGCCATACAAGTTTTACCAGTTTTGGATCAATGCTGATGATGCGGATCTCGCGAAGTTTTACAGATATTTTTCATTCAAAGAGAGAGAAGAGATCGAGTCAGATGAAAAAGAATTGGATCCTCGTACTCTTAAAAAGAAGCTTGCAGAGGAGCTAACAGTACGCATACATTCTGAAGAAGACTATGCAGCAGTAGAAGATGTATCTGAGATTCTATTTAATAAAAATGCTACTGCTGACAAGCTTAAGTCTTTATCAGTTGATGCGCTCAAGACCATCGGTCAAGAGATACCAAGCTTTAACGTGTCAGGTGACATGGTCAAAGGGCAAGTTAATGTGGTAGATCTTATAGCAGAACATACGGCTATCTGCTCTTCTAAAGGAGATGCACGACGTGCTATAAAGAATAACGCACTGTCTATCAATAAAGTGAAAATATCTGATCATAATCACTTACTGGATAGTAATGATCTTCTTCAAGGGAACTATATTATGGTCGAAAACGGCAAGAAGAATAAATACCTAATCTCAACGACTTAAGAAGAAGCCATCAATAGCGCGAAGCCATATATCATCGGAGTCACTGGAAGAAGTGGAAGTGGTAAAACCTCTTTCGTAAGAAACATCCAAAAGCACTTTGGTGATGACAAGGTTTCATTGCACACAATGGATAATTACTACCTCGATAGCGACCATCAGTATGTCGATGATCAAGGTTATAAAAACTTTGACCTCCCTACTTCTTTTCAAAAGCAGAAGTTCTGCTCTGATCTTGACTTGCTTGTGACCGGAACTGACATAGAAATTCCTATTTATGATTTTAAGTCAGAGAGCGGTGTCGGACATATCCATATCAAGAGCAATAAAGTAATCCTTGTTGAAGGGCTCTTTATCTATCACTATGATAAGATCATGTCTCATCTTGATTATAAAGTGATGGTACAGCTGCCATTGGAGCTGGCTTATGCAAGGAGATTAAAAAGAGACATGGCAGAACGAGATTATACAGAAGAGATCACCAAGTATCGATATTTCAATCATGTTGAACCAGCTTATAAAAAATTCATTGATCCTCATGTCACTAAGATGGATCTCTTAGTAGACAACACCATTGATCTGAGTAATGGAGAGGCCTTGTTGAAAGAAAGAATACAGCAAGTTCTATAACCTCTATTCTGGCTAGTCAATGGTCAAGATAATTTTGCCTTTGTTTTTATTGGCCTCCATATGGCTATGTGCTTCTTGCACATTATTCCAATTATAAATAGAATCAATAACTGGCTTGAGCGATCCATCTGCAAACCTATGCATAGCGAAGTTGCTGAAGTCCTTAGTCAATCCAATTTTATAATCTATAGTTCTTGCTCTTAGCGTTGAGCCAATGATTCTGATCCTTTTTCTAAGGATGTTGCCAATATTGACGTTATCCAACTGCATGCCACCCATCAAGGCCAACATGATCATCCGCCCATCGAAGTTGAGCGAGTTTATGTTCTTTTGAAAGTAAGCTGCAGCTAAGAAATCGATGATAACATCGACACCAACACCATCTGTTAGCTTTGCTACTTCTTCTTGAAAGTTCTGACTTGCGTAGTCGATTGTATCATCAGCACCAAGATCTTTACATATCTGATGCTTCCCTTTGGAAGCAGAAACGATAACTTTTCCAGCTCCCATCGCTTTGGCTAATTGTATCGCTGCGGTCCCTACTCCACTGGCTCCAGCATGGATTAGTATCTGTTCTGCTGGCTGCAGCTTTGCCAAATAACTCAAAGCTTGAAAGGCGGTTAAGAACACTTCTGGTATACCAGCAGCGTCCGTATATGACATGCCTTCAGGAATAGACATAGCAACATCTTCATGGATGACTACTTGTTCTGCATATCCACCGCCAGCCAACAATCCACATACCCTATCTCCTTTATTCCACTTTGTTACTTTTTCTCCAACTTCTATGACTTCACCAGCCATCTCTAAACCAAGCACTGGGCTTGCTCCAGGAGGTGGAGGATAAAAACCCTTACGCTGTAAGGTGTCTGCGCGATTGAGTGCAGTCGCTACAACCTTTACTCGTATAGAGTTTTGTATTAGCTCAGGAGCATCTACTTCTCCGATATACAATTGGTCAACATCACCAAAGTCTTGTATTAATACTGCCTTCATCGATTTTATAGTTTAATCCACTTTACAATGGTGGAATTATCATTATCAAACAATACCCTTACAAAGTATATGCCCTCAGGAAGATAAGAAGCATCGACTTCATGTTGTCTGGGTTCATTGCATTGAAGAACAGTCATTCCATTCACATCGACTATTTCAAGTCTTCTTATTTTTTCTTCCGTTGTTATCGAGAACTTGTTAGCCCCTGGGTTCGGAAAAAGCTGCACTGATGTTTGATCAATTCTTTTTGTTGCAGTTGGTAATCTTCTTTCAACGATTGTAACATCGGAAGAAACATTGATCTCTCCATTGGCAGAACTCCCTTCTACAACTTTAAAGACTTGGTTGGACGCAAGATTATAAAATCTATCTACATGCCCAGTAGGCCAAGTCACGACAAGTGTATCTAACACATCAGAAGCACCAAGACCGATGTGTTTGTAAGAAGAGTTTTGGCCCAAGAATCCAGACCCACATAAAGTAAACTGCATCTGATAGCCTTCTGCCACATAGGACTCAATTCTTACGCCGACACCATCTCTATTACTTTTTACACCTTCTAAATCTACTTTCAACCAATGGTTGGTCGTCACCGTCTTGTTCTTCCATAAGTAGAAATCATAAGGCGGATTGTTTTGAACCACAATATCAATCAGACCATCATTGTCAAAGTCTCCTATGGCATTGGTATAACTCTGAGTAGTATCTCCCATGAAGCCTTCTATAAAGGGAACATCGAAAGAGGTACCTTCTATATTTTCATAAAATATACTGGACGTCTCTCTTGGCTGATCTATAGAACTACTAATATAAAGATCAAGATCTCCATCGTTGTCTGCATCTAAAAAGTTAGAGCCCCAACAGTTCCCTCCTGGAAAGTGTGCTTGAAGGTCTTCAGCAACATTTCTATATTGTATAAACCCAGCTTGATTCTGGACTCCGCTATTACGAAGTAGCTGGCTACCGATGGGTGTGTTGGTCACATAGATATCCATCCAACCATCCTGATTATAATCTCCAGGGTTAACGCACATAGCATTCATCCTTGCATCAGCACCAGTTTGTTGACTTACGTCTAAGAAGGTCCCGTCTTTACTATTTTCTAAAAGTGTGTTGAAGGTCAGTTTATCATTGGCAATGTAGATGTCTGGCCACATATCATTGTTATAATCTAAGAAAGCTGCACAGAAAGGAAGCTTATCATCATCTGCTGTTCCAGATTCTTCTGTCCTTTCGGTAAATGTCCCATCTGAGTTATTCTTAAACAGGCGATTATAACTTCTGATCGCATCAGGATCACCAATCACACCTTTGGATGCATAGTAGAGATCTAACCAACCATCACGATTATAATCTCCCCAACAAGCGCCATATCCAAAGTGTATATTTAGCGGCAAGCCACTCTCTTCCGTTACATCAACAAACTGAAGATCACCCATGTTCTGATACAATCGGCTGATGCCGTCGTTAGCAGCGACATAGAGATCTGAGTCACCATCGTTATCATAGTCTACCCAATTGATTTGCTTGATGTACTCTTGATTATTGACCAGTGGACTGATTCTATCAAATCCTTCTCCATTGTTGGTATAAAACGAAAGTCCTCCACCAGTCTGGCCTAGGGTAAGATCATCTAAACCATCTCCAGTAAAATCAAAGACTGAGACTCCTGCACCGACCGTACCTTCACTCAACTTATGTCTAACACCGAGGTCTTCTCGGGCTTCATCAAACGCGATCTGACTAAATACTAATCCACTTCCACAGAGTGTAGTTAAGAGACAGAAAGTCCAGCGAATAAGCGTATGAGTCCACATGAGTTGTGAATGTAGAAATAAAGAAAGTCTTTAAATTCAATAGGGAGCGCAAATATTAGCAATTGGCTTAGAATCTACGCCCTAACTGCACTCCTATTAGAATAATGGAGCCTTGACCAGTTGGCTCACCGACTGTTTTGACGTTCCATTCATAACCAAAGCTGAGCGTCGGGGTTATGGAGAATGAACTATTTACGAAAGTGTAGCCTAACGCTGCAGTGGGCTGAAGTACAGTTATAGATGTCTCGCCTTCTATGCGCTCGTCGGTTCGTCCTATGTCATACCAGTCTATCTTGTTGAACCATACATCCGTCTTTAAGGATATACTCCAGCCTTTGAATTCTGGTTTGAAATATTTTCTAAACCCAAGAGACCCTCCGATACCGCCTCCTCTTTCATCTTGATGTACACCTAAGTCACGATGGCGAACTATGTTATATCCTATCCTAAATGAAAGGCTCGACTGCTCACTGATGGATGTCTCATATCTTAATCCTGGTATCACACCTGTAGGATAAACTTGCAGTTCAAGTGATACGTCCTTAGTGTTCTGTGCATCGATTTTGCAATAAGCTAAAATTAGTAAGACTATGAAAAACACTCTCATGGTTCAAGTATTGACAGTTTATAAAAGTACAGTTTATTTGAAATCGCAATTGTTATGATCAAAACAATATTGATGAAAACCATGTGAATTGGAGTATCATATAGAGGGTATCTCATATAAGGCATTAACCTGATAGATTCTTGGATTTCAATTAACGTCCCGTGTTTATTGTCAATTGCTAATACAACGACATGAAAAAAATAGAGAAGCAACTTAAATCTATTGCCCCGCAAGCCATTTGCAAAGCGTGCTTCCGACCTAAATATGTTATAAGACCTGCGAAAACAAAAGCAATTGATGAAAACAAACCCAAAATACCTAAACGAACAATCCATGTAACATAAAAACTCGTCAATGACAAACGAGAATCAAGTTCTTCAAATTCTTCTTGCATACCTTCTTGAAAGTCTCTAACACGAGCGCTATCTTCTTTTGAATGCCCTAACTCTTGCCCCTGCCTTTTCTGCCAATTCAGAGCCCCTTTTAATATCTTCCTTTAAAAAAGAGAAATCCTCCTTGATGTGATGAAATCGCATTTTTTGATAATTATTCACTGAACCGAAAGTGCCAAAAGTCACCATAACTAACCCTACTATTTTTGCCCAAGTAGGTATCTTCATAAATCAATTGTGTTGTACTTATCAAAGATAATAACATCGACGATGGTATCTCGTTTATAATGAAATTCTATCCTTGAAAAAAGTTCTAAAAATAGCGGGCATCACATTGTTGATCTTGTATGTGATCAGTTGTGGTGTTCTATATTTTATACAAGATGATATCATATTCAGACCTCAAGCTATTCCGCCAGGAACAAAGTTTCGTTTTGGCCAAGAGGTGAATATACCTGTGGATGAAGGTGTTAATCTACATGCTCTATATCATCAAGTCGAAAATGCCAAAGGAGTTGTACTCTACCTTCATGGCAATAGAGGCAATGCTCGAAGGTGTCAAAGACAAGCTGAGATGTTTAGCGGTTATGGTTATAATGTCTTGCTTTTAGATTATCGTGGATTTGGTAAGAGCGATGGTGAGATCTCTTCTATCGATGAGCTTTATAGCGATGTGCAGAAGGTATATGACTTCCTAAAAAAGGAATTTGACGAGTCCAAGATCATATTAGCGGGCTACTCATTAGGAACAGGCATGGCCTCCTATCTAGCAGCTTTCAACAAACCGCAAAGACTGATTATGATCGCTCCTTATGTCAGTATCGCTGATCTGAAGAATAGAATATTTCCATTGATACCAAACTTTCTGATTAAGTATCCGCTTGATAATGATAAGCACTTATCGCTCTTGTCTTGTCCTGTAAACCTCTTACATGGTACAGAAGATGAAGTCATCCCCTACAACTCATCTGAAGTCCTAGCACAGACTTATCCTAACAAGACCAAGCTGACCACCTTAACCAAGACGGGGCATCGGAGGGCAATCTTTCATGATAGCATCAGAAAGATCTTGAAGGATCATCTCTAAGTAAGTCATAAAGAAAGAAGTCATACAAGCTACTTTTAACACTACATATATAAGAATTGTATAATATGTATCGTTATGGTGTTGTATTATTTACGGCTAAAACTATCGGAAATATGAAATCGATCAAGGTCTTCTCGCTCTTACTTACATTCTGTCTTCTTTACTCGATCAATACATTTGCGCAAGCGTCAAGTGATAAATGCGACGGCGCAAACCATGAAGGAACCATCTACAAGATAGTGGAGGATATGCCTTGTCCAGTCACTTGTAAAGAAGGACTTGACTACACAGATAGTGCAGCTTGCACGAAAGAAAAAATAGACAACTATGTCATGAGCCATCAAGGCTATGCAGCGCTCTCAGAAAGTGTTGTCGGCACTGGCAGCATACACATGAGATTTATCGTAGAAGCGGATGGATGCCTAACTGACTTCATCATCCGAAGAGATGTCTGTGATGGATGTGGAGATCAACTAAAAAATATCCTTAGTAGCATGCCACAATGGAAAGCAGGTAAAACTTTGGATACACCCGTAAGAGTACTGCAGAACTACACATTAAGATTTAGTAGTGTAGCGGGAAGTCAGGAATAACTAAAAAGACTACCAGTCCATATCCTCATCACTCTCGATGATATCTGAAGCTGTGCCCTCAGACTCTGGCTCAGCAGCCGGCTCACTCACGGGAGCAGCTTCTTCAGTAACTGGTTCACTTGATTCAGCATTAGCGGCTTCCAGTTCTTTGGCCTTCTCCCACTCTTCCTGACGACGATCAAACTGCTCATAGTCATAGTCTGGCATCAGCTCAGTCTTGACATGACTCACTGCATCATTGAGTCCTTCAAGAAAACGATTAAAGTCTTCCTTGTATAAGAAGATCTTATGACGACTGTAACCTTCCCCGTTAAACTTGCGCGTACTTTCTGTTAAAGTGACGTAGTAATCTTCTCCTTTGGTTTGTCTTACATCAAAGAAGTATGTTCTCCTACGGCCTGCTCTTACCTTGTTAGAGTAGACACTCTCTTGCCCCTTATCAAAATCTTTTTCCACTGAAAGCTCTGTTTAATTGTAGTAAAAATAACAACTTTCGGGACATATCCCATTATTCTGATGTTAATGCCTCAAACGTAGAATCAGTAGATAATATGCCTTTTGCCCCTTTATCCGCAATGATCTTTCAATATTCAGCGTCATAATCTCAAATATTTTGGGCTTTAGCACATAGAGTAGCGTTAAAACACTAATCGGTCTTATCAAGCGACTTAGTGAGCTTCTTATCCAGATTAGTGAGAAATAATTGCGTCCAGTGACTGATCAGCTCATGTTTCTTTTCACTATCGCTCTTCCCGTCCATCGGTGCCATATATTATCGTTTGGCTTAGTAAACAATTCTAAGATTTGAGTTGTGCAGATGTGTAGGCTAGGAACGGTCGATTGAAAACTCAACCCGAACCCTTGTAGGTAATAAACCACTCTCAAAACCCTTGCGAACCATACCGGCAGTATTACGCACGTCAAGCTTGAGTTTTAGATTTTTCTTATGAGTGTCTATCGTATGTTTTGATAGATAGAGGTGCTTAGCAATCTCTTGAGTTGTATACTCATAAGCAACTAAGGTAAGCACCTCCATTTCTCGCTTAGTGATGACATGTGCAATGTCTATCATAATACTGGATGATTATGTGATGATGACTCAAATGTAAAATAGACTGATCAGGGTCAACCTATACCTAAGTATAGTTCTGTAAGAAAGTTGATTGAAGCAAAAAATGAAAGGATCATTTGCCATGAGCGACATAAAGTATAGTCTAAGAGGTCACTGTCTCTTCATCCATAGTCTGCTTGGTCAGAATATCATAGTAGTATCCCTGTTGCTTCATCAATTGGTCAGGTGTCCCGGCCTCGATGATCCGTCCTTCGTCTAAGACAATGACTTTGTCAAACTCCAGATGTTTGTATATCCGATGTGTGATGATGATACTTGTCTTGTCACTTAGGGCATCACCGAGGTAACCTAAGATCGTTTGCTCAGTGGTCGTATCAACTGCTGATAAGCAGTCATCCAAGATGATGATATCTGGATCCTTAATCAATGCACGAGCTAGAGCCACCCGTTGCTTTTGACCACCCGACAGAGTTACACCTCGCTCGCCAACAACTGTATCATATTGTTCTGGAAGTGCCATGATATCATCATGTACAGCAGCCTTAGCAGTGATGAATTTTACTCGGTCTATATCTAACTTTTCTTCTCCAAAGGCTACGTTATGACCGATAGTATCAGAAAACAGGAAGGCATCTTGAGGCACGTAACCGATGCGCTGTCTAAGCTGTGAAAGGTTGAGTGACTTGATATCCTTGTTATCGATATAGATCGTCCCTTGCTGAGGATCTAACATCCTAAGAAGCAAAGAAGCAATGGTAGATTTTCCTGATGCCGTGCGTCCTATGATACCTAAGATCTCTCCCTTCTCTAACTCAAAGGATACATCATCTAAAGCTTTTGTGCCGCTATCTTCATAGATCAAGTGCACACTATCAAACTTAACCTGCCCTTCTATCTTTATATCTTCATCACTTTCTGAGACTATAGTTGGCTTGGTCTCCATGAACTGCATGATCCTCGCCTGAGATGCTTCCGCTTGCTGGATGATAGATACGATCCATCCTATCGCTGTAAAGGGCCAAGTCAACATGTTGACGTAGATGATAAACTCTGCGATATTACCATGGGTGATATTGCCTTTTGCAACTTCGTGACCACCTACGATCACAACCAGCAAAACACTCAACGAAACTAACAACAACATCAATGGATGAAAGAATGCATTGACCCGAGCGAGTGACATTGAGTTAGACAAATATAGATCTGACTCTTCCGCAAATGACTGTCTAAACTTATCTTCCTTAGTATATGACTTAATCACTCTGATACCGGAGTAAACCTCTTGAGCGACTGTGTTGAGTTTAGCCAACTGAGTCTGAATGACCGTACTTCTTTTGTTAATGACACTACTAACATAATAAATTGAAATAGACAATATCGGAAGAGGAATCAACGCGTACATAGTCAATGTAGGATTAACCCGATACATACTGCTGATCGCTAGAACAAACAAGGTGACCAAGTTGATACAATAGAGCAAACCAGGACCTAAGTACATCCTGACCTTTGATACATCCTCGGTTATACGGGACATCATATCACCCGTAGAAGTTCTATTGTAGAAAGCACTATCCAACTCTTCATAGTGAGCGAAGACTTGCTTTCGCAAATCATATTCTATCAGGCGTGAAACCACGATAATCGTCTTCCTCATCAAGAACATAAATATGCCCATTAATGCCGCAAAAAGCAATACGAGCCACGCATACTCCCACAACGTCAGACCTATATATCTTAGCATGAAGGCCTTCTCTTCGGCATCTTGTGAAGTGCGATATTCTTGGAGACAGACGGTCGCCAAGTCAAGCGCTTTACGAAACTGTGGCGGCACGAGCACCCTGAAGTAGTTTTGAGCAACGACAAAGATCACTCCTAACGACAAGCGCCACTTGTATTGGTAAAGGAAAGAGTTAAGGTATCTTAGGTGCTTCAAAGAAAGTGCTTAGACAGGCCAAAGGTATATAACAGAAGATAGATGGGATGTGTTTCGCCGATTCTGTTAAATAATAAGAGAGATGTATCTACTTTTTAGATCTTAAAGCAAGAGCATCATTGTTTCCGTAGAAGTCAAGTTGGTACCCATGATTCTTTAACATTGTAGTGGTCATACTTTTCTCCTCTTGAGTCATACTGGCATATTCAAAATGAATAATCACGGGACGGATAATTTTTAAATCAAGAGTTTTAAGAATTTGGTAGTCATAGCCTTCTGCATCAATTTGCAACAAATCAATATTTTTACCTGAAGCATAATTATCAAAAAGATGTTTCAAAGTTATGCCAGGTACTTCTACTTGAATCTTATACTTCTCTAGTTCACTGTACGAACTACGATCATTATTCTTTCCTCTTCCTTCTTCCCAATACTTCACACTTAGGGCATTTCTATTTGTATTGGAGATAGAAGATATTCCTTTTGCCCACTTAGGTAAATGTTTTAATCCCTCACGACTAATGGTATCCATTAAAATTGGTCCATTAGTCTCAGCAATAGCCATATTTAGTAACGTTAATCCCTGATTATCACTATAATTTTTCTTCAATTCCTCATACAAATGAGGTATAGGTTCCATTAGTATTCCCTTCCAGTTATATTTTTTAACAAATTGATAAATTGGATCGAATGACTTACCATCGCAAGCTCCTATTTGGACGAAGAAGAAGTCCTCATGATTATTGCGAGCGATGACTTTTTCAAAATAGTTTCTCTCGACTCTATCTTTAACTATTCGCTTAATTTTAGCTATCATACTTAATACTACTTACTTCTTCCGTAATAATTTTTCGTGATCCCCTGAGCAACATCTCTTTTCAAAATATAGATTTGAAACAAACCTTTTAAAGACCCTATGCCATAGGCTATTATTTGAGTGAAAAGGGTGATCACAGATAGCACTCCTATTTTCAAATTTTTGTATGATCTAAAAGAATCTATAAAAGCTAAAAGAATGAGGAATAAAGTCGGCAAGAGAATCACCGTTCCTCCTATTCTAATATTATAAAAGAAGGTTGTTAAAGCAAAAGTTATGACTGATCCAATCAACAAAACTGCTGGAATAAAATGAATTGGTTTGTATAATTCTGAATGCATCTTACCAAGATTGATTCGAGCTACTCCCCAATTATGGATTTGATTGTAAAACTTCTTTAAGGATGTTCTTCTTTTGTGATAGACAAAAGCATCTTCTATAAAACCTACTTTAAATCCTGCTTTGTATATACGTGCAGAGAAATCCATATCCTGTCCATGTCTCAATTTTCCAAAGCCACCTATTTTAAAATATATCTCTTTGGAAATACCCATGTTAAATGATCGAGGGTAATATTTCCCAATAGAATTCTTACTGCCTCTAGTACCTCCTGTTCCCAAAAAGGAGGTCATCGAGTAATTTATCGCTTTTAACAAGGGTGAAAAGGATGGATGATAAGTGTCAGGGCCCCCAAACGCATCAATATCGTTTTTGTCCAAGAATGAACTTACAGACTGCAAATAGTTACTCGGTAAAATAACATCTGAATCAATAAAGATAAAATACGCCCCCTTCGCCTTTGACATCGCATAATTCCTTGCTGCCCCAGGTCCTTGATTCTTCTGAAACAGATAGACTATATTAAAAAAAGACTTTTGGCTTGATATAAATTCTCGAGTCAAATCTGTTGAACCATCATCAGATATGACAATCTCATAATCCTCTTTGTCGGTAGCCA
This sequence comes from uncultured Saprospiraceae bacterium, assembly GCA_938022935.1. GTDB lineage: Bacteria > Bacteroidota > Bacteroidia > Chitinophagales > Saprospiraceae > JAJRXG01. The sequence continues at coordinate 19,032 of CALIHL010000024.1, read as the reverse complement.
AGCTATGGAAGCTGTCAAACAATTCCCTCAACTCTTCTAACCTATTATAGGTAGCTATGACTATAGAATATTTAACCACGCGTTTTCTACTTAATTCGGGTATAAAAGTGCTCTTTTATAGATAATTAGCCTAATTTGTGGGCTTTGTTTTAAGTTTTTTATGCAAAAAAGGCAACTTCAAAGAGATCAATATTTCCAAGAACAGTCAAGGACGACCTCTAATTATGTTATTCCATTTATTAATGAGGTCAAAAAGGTAAGCGGGAATAGTAGAATACTTGAAATAGGCTGTGGAGAAGGAGGCAATATCAAGCCGTTTCTTGACTTGGGTTGTGAATGTGTCGGAATCGACTTGTCGACACTAAAAATAGATCTGGCTGTAGAGTTCTTCTCAAAGCACCCGAATCGGTCTAATCTAAGACTAATGCTCGAAGATATCTATGATGTTCCGGAGGAAGAGATAGGGCAGTTTGACATCATCATTATGCGTGACGTCATTGAGCATATTCATAATCAAGATCGATTTATGGCCCATATGAAGCAATACCTCAAAAAAGATGGTATTGTATTTTTAGGTTTCCCTCCATGGCAGATGCCTTTTGGTGGCCACCAACAATCATTGAAAAATAAGTACTTGTCAAAGGTACCTTATACTCATCTCCTTCCTCGTTCCTTATATACATCCTTACTTAGACTTGGTAATGAATCGGAAGCGATGATCGAAGGCAGATTGGAGATTGTTGATACTGGTATTTCAATTGAAAGATTTAGAAAAGTTGCCCATGACAACGGCTACAAAACAGATAAAGAACGCCTATATTTTCTAAACCCAAATTATGAAGCCAAATTTGGTCTAAAACCAATGAAGCAAACTAAGTTTCTAACTGCAATTCCGCACTTAAGAAACTTCTTTGTCACTTGCATGTATACCATTATATCACAAGATTATAATACTCACTAATGCCACTCAAATCATTCTACCCTCACATTATAGCTTGCGCCATTTTTATAATCCTATCTTCTATATATTTTGCTCCTTCTTTTCAAGGAAAGGTAATAATTCAATCAGATATGATTGGATATGACGGTAAAGCCCAAGAAATAAAGAGCCACAACGAAAAAACAGGAGCATATCCATTATGGTCCAATGCCATTTTTGGTGGCATGCCATCATATATGGTTGTTGGCCCATATCGAACTAATATCCTGCTATCACTCAATAAGATAATGGCTTCTACTCGGCCGATTAGTACTTTCGTTTTTCTAATGGTCGCTTTTTATTTCCTGATGATCTATCTTAAGGTCTCCCCATTAATATCCGGCTTGACTGCGATATCATTTGCACTAAGCACATATTATATCGGGACATATGAAGCCGGGCATATAAGTAAGATAAATTCCATAATATATTTTCCCATCCTTCTTATTTCAATGCTGCAATTGATTAAAAAGGAGTATTTAAAGGGGGCAATAGTCTTCAGCTTTGGAATTGCACTAAGCTTTATGAATGGTCATTACCAAATGATCTACTATGTGTTTATGTGCTTTGCCATTCTAGCGTTTATGGTTCTCTATGAAATAGTGAAGTCTAAGGATTACAAACACTTACTAAAAATACTTGGATGTCTTGTAGCCGGAGGGCTCTTAGCAATCGGAGCAAACTCTTCAAAACTTATTACTACTAAAGAATATGCCGAAGAATCTATTCGTGGCCAGCCTATATTATCTCCAGAATTAACCAAAACAGTTTCTGCATCCAATAGTACTGCAACTGGTTTGTCCTTTGATTATGCTATGCAATGGAGTAATAACTGGAAAGATGCCCTCACTGTTATGGTCCCTGGACTGGTTGGAGGAAGCGACGCTGAAATAATAGATGAGGATTATGAGATGCACCGCGTTATGAAGCAAAGTGGTGCAAGAGAGCAGGGAGGCAAATATAAAGCTCCATTATATTGGGGAGGCTTACCTTCCACAAGTGGACCATCTTATTTTGGTTCCATTATTATTTTTCTTTCAGTTCTGGGTATGCTTGTTTTTCCAGGGCGACTTAAGTGGTGGATAGTATCATCGATTGTGGTATTTACACTGCTTTCTCTTGGTAAGTATTTATCCTGGTTTCAATCGATATTTTTTGACTTCTTGCCGTACTACAATAGATTTAGAGCCCCATCATCTATTATGACTATAACTGCTTTTGTAGTGCCCATACTTGCAGGTTTAGGACTTAATCAAATCTTGAAAAAAGACAAGAAGTCCAATTTTCTTCGGTCAGTTTATATTTCAGCTGGCTTAACTGGCGGACTGAGTTTGGCATTATATCTCATCGGTCCAAGTTTGCTTTCTTTTGAAAGAGCGTCAGATGCGAATTACCAAAAAGAAATAGTTGATCTTTTAATAAGTGATCGGACTCGTCACATGCAGTCAGACGCGCTGCGGTCCTTTTTATTTATACTCGCTGCGTTTGGTTCCATTCTGGCCATGCTTAAAAATAAAGTCAAACCAATTATCGCCATTTCCATTATTGCTCTTCTGTCAGTGATAGACATTTGGTCAGTTGGTCAACGCTACTTAAATAAGCACAATTTTGTTCCTCAAAGAACATACGACCAAATCTTCGCAGAACGTCCAGTAGACAAAGAAATAAAAAGCTTGGAATCAAATAGAGGAGCGTATAGAGTATATGAAGCAGCCCCTCGACAATTCAAAAGTAACACTGCTTCATATCATCATAACACCATCGGAGGTTATCATCCTGCAAAGATGCAAAGGATGCAAGACCTCATTGATTTCCAATTAAACAGAGGGAATAAGCAAGTGCTATGGATGCTAAATGCTAAGTACACTGTCGAATCTAACGGCTCATTAACAACTAACCAAGAGGCCTTAGGAAATGCCTGGTTCGTTAATCAAGTTATAGAGGCGACAACTCCAGATCAAGAAATGACTTCACTCAACAACCTTAATCCACGTACCACAGCCGTGGTCTTAACAACGGAGTTTCCAAGCTATATCAATAACTTAAACCCAGATGGTCGAGGAACAATAAACATGACAAATTACGACATTGATAAGATTGAATATTCGAGCTCAACTCAAAGTGAGCAGCTCGCAATATTCTCTGAAATGTGGTACGGAAAGAATGGTTGGCAGGCATATATAGATAACAAACCAGTTGACCATATACGCGCCAATTATGCGCTTAGGGCACTAAAGATACCAGCGGGCAATCATACTATAAGATTTGAATTTATACCTACATCTTTTGCAACAGGAGAAACTATCTCTCTTATTTCATCGATACTGTTGCTATTAGGTTTGGTCTATTTAATGTTTGGTCAAGCTTCGTGGTTCCCTAAAATCTTACCGAAAAAGTTGGCATAACCTTTTGAGAGTTTCTCATTATTAAGGTTATCCATCGCATACTTATAATTTTGAGCTCCGAGATCAGTTTTCGAAAGTATCAAACTATCTGACAGGGCCGACGTAATTGATCCTATTATTTGAGGATCAAATATTGGATTACCCGTTTCCTTTAAGACCGCTCCAATGTTTCCTGTTTGCGGGCCACATATAACCTTACCAAAAGTCAAACCCAAATATAAATTCCCTGAATTAAGAGTGTTTATTCTTGGTATCACAAGCACATCTGCCGCATTAAAATAAAGTTGAATATCATTTTCATTGACAAATTCTTGACTCCATTCAACATCATTCTTCAGAAGTTTGCTCGTCTTCCTATTTTTCATCCAGTTATAAATGGGAATTCTTAGAACATCCATTAGTCTATATAGTGCATTCTCATTGTTGAAATACCCTCGTGGAAGTAGCAATCTTTTATTCCGAATAGGAAGCTCTTCAAATGCCTTAAGAAGCATAGTTTCCTCATTCTTTATTCGCAGACTCCCAAAAGCCAAAATCACTTTAGCATTTAAGTCAATATTCAATTTTTCACGCGCCTTTTCCTTTGAGATAGCATTAAGAACATTCCAATAACCATTATGAGGAATCACAGTATGTACAAGATCAACGTCTTCATACATCGTTTTAAATTCTCCGACGCTGTAATCTGCCATATGAACAACACCATCGACTCTTTTATAAATTGAATAATACAATTGCTCATATTGATTGGAGTAATGATGTGGCCGCGTATTGTGTCTTGTTATAATTATTTTTACACCGAGTTGCTTCCACTTATCAAGAGTGCTCGATATTTTCTTTAGTCGACGCTTAGTTGGAGGAAATGACTTCCGTCCTACTCTATTAGACAGTCGTTCGGGCCATTGCAAAAAAACAATATCATATTTATCCGAAGGTTCCCAAAAAGCATCCTCACTGCAGTTAACCTTGGTAATTAGCGATAGAGTCTCAACGAGGTTAAGAATAAAAGTATTTCTTTCAGTATTCTCTGCAACTAAAAGCACTCTCATAATCTATACAACGATACTTTTAATAGAATCAAGTGTCATATTTGATAGATCACTTATGAATAGTGCTTTATTTTCGACTATTCTTTGTTCAGACCAATTCCACCATTCTAAGTTCTTTAAATATTCTACAATCTCTGGTTCATAGCGATACTTAATAACCTTGGCGGGAGTTCCTACTGCAATACCATATGAAGGAATCTCTTTTGTCACAATACTCCCTGCAGCAACTATCGCACCATCACCGATTTTAACACCTGAAAGAATGATGACTTTATCTCCAATCCACACATCACTCCCTATTTCTATTGGGCCTTTTGACTTATGAGGATTTGGAAAAACATCATCACCAGGATGTCCAATATTGAAGTACTTTTTATAAAAATAACCTTGCATCGACAAGTATCGAAGATCATGGTTTTCTGATATTATAGCAATGTTTTTCCCAAAAGCACAATGACTACCTATAGTAACATGAACTTTACCTCTTATATCCAATCCTCCATTATGAAAGCTATCCTTTCCAACTGAGACCCTCTTGGAATTTTTTATTCTGTTAGGGCCCTTTAAGAATTTTATTAAAATCCGCTTCATCGATTCTTGTTTCGATTAACCCACTTTCTCAGTTCTTCATCTATTGTCATCTTCGATAAGTCAGGCAAGTTAATAGGAATCGTACTTAAAGCTAATTCTATGGTATTTGCAAAAGGGTAAGCTTCTCTTCCAGATCCTTTGTAATAATCTGAATACTTGAAAATTGGTTCATTTTCCGTTATTCTTAGAAGTACTGCCGGGATTCCATAAGACTCAGCAATGACTATTCCATGAAGGGAGCTAGAAATAATTAATTCGCAATTGACAATTTCTTGAACAACTTTTACATAGTCATCGCAAGGGTTAATCACTTCGCTTTTATAATCATCCAAAGCAGGATGCCCCAACTCTGAAAAGTGAGGCACTATACCAAAAGGTCTTTTCTCCGTAGGAGTTATTTTATAATACCGGCTCATCAATAAACCGGGATCACCATAGATTTCGGGACAAGAGCGACCTTGCTTAAGCAAAATGTCTCTTGTCAAAGGGCCTCTTACACATAGTACTTTGACATTCGGCGTTTGTCGGTCGATCATTTTTCCATTTATGCCTGTACCCCATATAGTATCTCCTTCTTTCGCAAAGTGCATTATTGACCCCAATGCCAAAAGTTTTTCTCGTTGTTCTTGCTTAGCCCTTACAACCTTTTCTCCAATCACCTTTTCTACAATAAATCGAGACAGCTCGTCACCAAAATTACTCTTCATATGACGGTATCTCTTTTTGAGAATCCTCTTTATAAGATTAGGCGGTCTCCACCAATACAAATTGACATTGCTCATATTAGTGTATTGACTCCTTTTACCAATTGAGCCGCATAGTAATAATGATCGTAGACAGGACCATCGACAATAGATTGCAACTTCGGGTTATCTTTCATTATTTCTATATTTCGAACACCACAAGATCGCGCTTCGAGAACGGCCCTTTCTCCTCCTCCATCTATGGTCGCTGCTATTAATAGATTTTTACTCTTTGAGTAGTGCTCTGACAGTTCTGCATAATCTAAAAACCCGATAATAGTAACACCAGCTCTTACCAAACGATTATAAACTCTATTTTCTTTAGACCAAAACTTCCATCTCTCAGGGAGCTCTCCAATTGCAACTCTATTACCTTTCTTCTCAATAATCTTATGCATTCTTTTGTATGGCTTAAACTGACCGACAGTTAACCAATCTATTGTCTTATCTGTCTTAATCGGTTGCATAATATCTGCATTGATTCCAAAAGCATGTATAGCATTTTTATGTTGAGCGATAAACTTCTCATACCAAGTTGTTTCATAGTATAGAAGGTCATATAACTCCAAACCTTCTTTATCCGGCATTTTACTTCCAGATATTAATAGTGCCTTATGTATAGGCATCTTTTTTTGGTGTTTCCGAACGTATCTATCTACCCTAGCCCCCCAATTTGATTTAACAAACAAGACATCAAAATTCTCAAATTTAATTTCTAATTTAAACAAGTCTGTATCAGACAAATTCACCCAAAGAACATTATGTTTTTCTTCTATAACAGACATAGCACTTGTGAAACCGTCCACCCATTTTGTATACTTGATGGTACCTACCGGCACAAAATAAAGTACGATAATATTAAGCTTTCGTTGAGAACTATTTTCTCTCATGATCAAGCATGCCTCTCTTTATAGAATAAATGAATACTAACTTAATGTTGTAAGACCAAGTCTTTTATCAACTGATCATAATCATGCTCTGCCACAACTTCGCCTCCATCCAACTCATAAATATGGTCACACTTCTCCAAGGTAGTCAGCCTATGCGCAACAATAATCACAGTCTTTCCTATCTTAGATAAGTGATTGATGCTTTCCACAACCGCTTTTTCTGTATCACTATCAAGCGCACTTGTAGCCTCGTCAAACATCAATATCTCAGAGTTCTTATATAAAGCCCTTGCGATACCAATTCTCTGCTTCTGTCCTCCTGATAAGTTAACTCCATTTTCTCCAAGTAGCATATCTAAACCATCAGGGTGGTTACTAACAAATTCCCAGAGTTGTGCATCCTTTAAACTTTGCTCAACATCCTCTTTTTGGGGATGCTCAACCCCAAAAGCAACGTTGTTGAATATAGTATCGTTTAGAATAAAAATCTCTTGCTCAACATAACCAATGATCTTTTGATAACCGCTCTCGTTGTTTTCATTAACGACATTGCCATCAATACTAATTGTGCCAGTTTGCTCTTTGAGCAGCCTTAGAAATATTTTCAAAAGAGTAGTCTTGCCTGATCCAGATGATCCTATAAATCCAACCGTAGTTCCTTTCTTAATCGTCAGGCTTATACTGTTTAAAACATTTTCGGTTCCTACAGGATACTTGTATGATATGTCTTCGATAACGAGAGCATCAGAGAAACTCATTGCTTCAGCTTCGTTGAAGCGAGATAGCTCAACGTTTTTTATCTTCTTCAGTTCTTTAAAAACAAAAGCAGAATTCTTCATGGTTAGCAAAGAAGCCATCAGTCGATTGATACCAGGTAGAAACTTATAAGCTGCAATAGCAAATAATCCGAGAAGAGATAAGACCTCTTTTTTACTCATCCCTATAAAGTAGGCATAACCAAAAATCACCAAGATGCCCATCCCAAAGATAATATCATTGGTGCGCTGATTGAGCTTATGATAGATACCAAAGAAAATAGTATCCACACGGTTGAGTTTACGTTGAGTCAACTCATACTTTTCTAACATCTGATTTTCGATATTCCCCAACTTTACATCTACAAAACCATTCATGGCTTCAATCACCCTTCCGTAGTTAATGGGCGAAAGTTCATTTCTTCGCATACCTATTTCCTTCGCTCGATTCTTACTATAATTATAAATGAGCAAGAAGGTTGGTATGATCGCCATACCAATTAGCAAAACAGCCAAAGGATTAATGAGTAATAGTGAGATCCCAATAATTGTCATAATTACAATCTCTGTCCCCACCTGAAGTAGCGTGTTCATATAATGTGAAGCAAATCTCATGGGTACGTCTACAATTGTATAGACCTTCTTGCCGGCAGTTGAGTCTTTTACAAATAAATAACCTTGGTCATAATAGTACTTGAACATTTTTTTATTCAATCTGAGAGAGACGTTATAAGCAAATCTTGACTGAACGTAACCGATATATAAACTAATTGCATTCTTAACAATGAACGCTATAAAAATTACAATTGACAGGTAAAACAGAAATGCAATCTCATCTCCAGCCCCACTCCAATCGTACAACTTCCTTAGATTAGAATTAAAGAAAATCGCTGCACTGCCGACATCTTCTTTAGGTACATAAGCCACACCGCTAAAAATATCCTGATCTAATGCACTAATAATCAGCGCTCCAATTGCCGCCAATCCAGCAAAATCAAAAATGGCATTGATAATCAACAGAATGATCATGATCCCAGCCCGTTTCTTCTGATCAGGGTCTAACACTCCCCTTACCTCACGAATGGCATTACTGATTGGATTATTAGCTAAGTACTTGATCAAAATATCTATGTTTGAGTCACTTATCTCTGACCTACAAATATATACATATTACTGATCTTGTTAATTTGATCCGGCAATTATATGTTTAGCTAGCTGACAGGAAACTGCTAAAGTACTTTGCCATATCTTTGCACTGCTCGTAAGCTTAACTATATACCCACATCGTCATCTACAAATCGAGCATATGGAAGAGTCAGACAAAAAGGAAGAAAAAACAAAAAAGAAAAGTAAAAAGTTACCAAAGGATGTGCTCAACATCATCCGCACAACAATGCGAAACAATATCGAGCTCACCAACATAGCTGATAACAAGGCCAATGTTCTCTTAGGAATCAATGCCTTGATGCTCACTTTTTTAGTGCCTTTATTGATACCGTACACTGAGGTAATCAGGCATTATCACCTCACTATACCTTTATCAATACTTGTCGGTTCTGGATTCATCACGATATATCTCTCAGTCCTTGTCCTAAAGCCAGGAAAGTTCTTTGCCAACTCAAAGGCTATGAAAAAAGGCGACAATGTCAGCCCTTTCTTCTTTGGTAACTTCTATAAGATGAATAAAGAAGAGTACAAAGAATATGTGAATAAAGCCGTACTCGAAAGTTCGTCCGTAAAGGACCACCTCACTGATGATCTACACTATATTGGATCAAGATTAGGGCGAAAGATGGAATTGATCAGGATAGCGTTCAATATATTTATGATTGGATTTTTCTTGTCAATGACACTGGCTTTGATCCTGTTTATCGTTATTCCAGCAGCTTAGATCGATAAGATCTCATGGCGTATTTTATCTTACAAACTGCCAGATCCCTCCCAAGACTATAAGTCCACCAATCACTCGAGCTCTTACTACCTCGTCAGCGGCCATATGTCTTCCGACAAATTCTCCAAAGGCAGAGATAATGATCGCTCCAACTGCAAACCCAGGGATATACTTGTAAGGCTCAGTGGAGTCAGGCATCTCCACACCGTGAGCATGACCATGGAATAAGCCAATCACAACTCCGATCAAAGCATATGCCTTCACAGGTATTTTTATACCAGAAACCAGAAGCAAGCCATAAACAATCACTGACCCTTTTATAACGGTCTCTTCTAACGGCAATGGGCTTCCGTTGATACCCAATAGTCCGCCTACAACCATTGCTGCTACAAAGGAAAAAGCAACGGGCCATGCGCCTTCAGGATATTTGATCTTAGCATAAAGAGCCATTGCAAAGATGGCTAAGAGATGATCTATTCCCAATATCGGATGCGTCACACCTGCCATAACTCCCGATCCATGCGATCCATGGCCATAAAGCATTTGGGCCAGACCCATAAATAAGATCACCAATAAAACTCTCATGATTCAAAATTGCGAACAATGTACATAGGATGCCAGCTTGCCTACTACTAATTGAGACAAGTGTCCGCCACCATAACCTTGAGACTTACTCTAACCCATCTCCGACACCTCCATCATAGCGTCCTCCACTTTATGTACGAGTTCGGTGTAATGTGGCAGTCGCTTGGTCTCCTTAGATCGAACCAACGGCAAATCAATGTCTATATGTCTTACAAATCTCGATGGACTTGACTTCAGGATATAGATATCATCTGCGAGATAAACCGCCTCGGCTATATCATGGGTAACAAAGATGATCGTTGAGTGAAACTTGCGCCAGATACTCGTCAACAAGTCCTGCATATTGAGCCTTGTTCTGATATCCAATGCCCCAAACGGTTCATCCATCAACAGGATCCTTGGATTAGCAATGATGCTTCTTGCGATAGCGATTCTTTGCAACTGGCCTCCTGAAAGGTTAGGATACTGGGCAAATTTGTTTTCATGACCTGCGAGTCCTACTAACTCTATGATCTCTCTGGCCTGATCTTCTCTTTCTGAAGCAGGAACACCTTTATATCTAAGCGCCAGCGAGACATTGTCCAAGACAGTCATCCATGGCAATGAAGAATATTGCTGAAAGACCATACTCACGCGATCGCCCTCTCCTACTTTCTTATTATTGATAAGGATGGTTCCTTCTGTGGGATCTTGAAGTCCTGCTATATATCTCAACAGTGTAGACTTTCCACTGCCACTCATCCCTAAGATCACTACAAACTGTCCTTGATCTGGCTTGTCCTCTACTAAAAACTCGAGATCTTTCATGATCCAGTTTTCACCGCCATCGTATGACTGGCCGATACCCTGAAGGTCGATTATGTTAGGTAGATCTGTATCTGTAAAGATCTTACTCATATCCTTTCTTTAGAAGTGAAGATGAGATACTCACCATACAATGCAAACAACACCCCAGACAAAGCGATAACCGCTACTCCTATTAACAATACAGTTGAAGACAATCCAAAAAAGCCATTGATCAATACAGCAAGGAACAATATCCCGAGCATCGCCAAAACGCCAAATCTTGATTCTTTCAATCCTTTAAAGAAGGACTTATAATGCTTATGTGGGAAGAGTCGCTTGGTGATATACACAAACAACATATCCTGCAACAATCCAATGATAATAATAACGATCAATATCCCAAACACCTTAGGCAACTGACCTTGTCTTGACTTGATATATATCAAAGAACCAATTCCTCCTGCTCTATTGACCAGTTCTGCAATGATGATATATGTCCATGAGATAGCCGTCAATACTCGGATATCCTCTATCAATTCAGTCATTACAGATGGTATATAAACAGTCCTGATCGTATGCCAATCTGTTGCACTCAAGGTAAATACAGTCTTGAGATACACGTCACTAACTTCATAGATACGCTGAACCACAACAGGTAGCAGATATACTATAATACCAAAGGCCAAAAAGGCCACCTTCATCTCATCATGTATCCCAAACCATATGATAAAGAGCCCTGTCAAAGCAGTTAGAGGCAGAAACCGCATAGCATCTACCTGTCGACTAAACAATCCTCTAAACAATGGGAATAACGCAATTATAAAACCTATCGGAATTGCTATCAATACTGCCCAGACATATCCTTGTATGTTGAGCCATATAGACTTCAGCGCATTGGGTATTAGTTTATCTTGACTGATCAGAGAAGGAAAAGACTTGACTACACTCAAGGGCGTAGGTAGTAAAGGATAGACTTTTTCAAACTCTGTAGCATTTGCGAAAGCGATAGAATCAACCCTTGCAATAGAATCCAAAAGAGCATGGTCCACATCCACTCCAATCGAACTGGGCAGCGTAGTATCAAAATCATCCAATACGGCTTTCTGTTTGGAGAAAACTTCCGCCAGCAACCACCAAACCAAAACGAATAAAACAATACCAATCAGAGTCAGAACTATGTCTTGCTGCTTGGTTAAAGGACCACGAAGTTTAAATAATGACATCTACTACTAGTCTGCGATTAGTTCGAAGTCTGTACGTCTGTTCTGCGATCTACCTCGCTCGTTATCATTAGTTGCTACTGGATTATCAGGGCCGTTACCCACTACGATAAATCTGTTACGCGGCATATCATACTCTCTGATGAGGTACTCAACAACTGATTGAGCACGTCTCTTACTTAGTGCTACATTGCCGGCATATCCACCTGTGTTATCAGTGTTACCTTCGACACGGATACGTGCATTACCAAATGCCTTGGCGATGTTCACGAACTCTTTGTCGATGATGTATTTAGAGTTTTCATCGAGTTGATACTCTGCAGTTCTAAAGTTGATGCTCACCCTTTTCGTTGCAATGGCTTCCTTCGTCTCATCGCTCTTCGTAGCTTTAGAAAACTCTTTAGCGCCCTCGGCGATATGCATACCACCATTGAGACTCGCGTTGTTGACAAACGAAGGATAAGCGATCTGCCTCCAGTTAGGCACTCGACCTTCTATATAACCCAAGTCAGTATACTTGATTGACATCTCGCTATATAGATCATTGCCCGATACACCTTTGTAGCCATTAGCTAATCCGAAGAAGTTCAAGTTATCACCATGAGTGGTCAGTCTTACATTGCCGATCATCTCTGCTGCTTCGTCATCAGTAAGCGCAGTTCCCCTTTCGGTAAATTCTCTTGCCAATATAGAAGCCGCCTTCTTGCGTGATGCAGCGTTGGAGTTGATCTCCGCTGCTCCCTTCATCCAACCTTCATATACTTTAGCAATCTTATCTCTATTGTTTTCAAGGTATTGTCTCTTCGCCATAAACACATCTGCGATGATATATGCCGCTGATCTTGTACTCTCCAATACTCTTGATCCAGGCACTGCCTTCAATGATAAGATATCATCTGGACTCCATACCACAGCCGCATCAACACGCTGACTTTTAAATACTTCAGCCGCATCAATCGCTGTTGCTTGTGCTACAATCTCTACGTCGTTAACCGTTAGGCCACCTGCTTCCAGTAGCCAGATCAAAAACGAATGAGATGGCGTTAACTCTGCTACCGCGATCTTTTTACCTCTTAAGTCAGATACCGACGTGATACCTCGACGTGCTACTATCGCATCACCACCTCTTGACCAGTCGGCCTGCCAGACAATTACTGGATCAAAATCACTAAGACCATTCACCTCTGTAGGAAATGCATCAATCGTCTGCCACAACAAGTCAACCTCTCCAGCTCTAAAAGCGTTACGAGAAGCTTCGAAGTCATCTAAAACTTCAAATTGTACTTTGATGCCATAGTCTTTATAAAAACGTGAGTTGGTAGAAGCCTCAAATCCTTCATTGAAGTATTGGCCTCCTGCGTATCCACCCCATGTTACGACACCGATCTTAACTACATCATCGTCATCTCCTCCTCTGTTTCTATCGTTTCTGGTAGAAGCGTTTGAAGATGAGTTAGAGTCAGAGCCGTTATCAGCAACGTACTCGTCACCTTGCTTTTTTAGATCTTGCCCGACAGATGTCTTATTAAGTAAGTAGTATCCTCCAAAAACGAGTGCTCCAACAATCAAGATTGTCAATAGCAACTTGGAAAACATTGTAAGTTGTGTCTTAGCCATTTGTTATAATATGTGAAGTATATAATTGTAAAAGATAAATCCCGAGATAGGTTCCTCCCTTCCCGTCTTTTTAATCAAACAAATTGTCATATTGATTGACGCGTTCTGCTACTCTCTCTTTGCTGACCATCTGTTCGTTAAGATCAAGCCCTTCTGATGATTGGCCATCACCAAGTAGTAGTTCGTCTTTTTCATCCAGCAACAGCGAGTTTTCTTGTTCCCACTGCTCTAACATCTTCAGTCCTTCTTCTTCGAAGAGTCCATTCTGTAGATCGATTGAACTCATAAAGCTCTCTGACATTTCCATGAAGCGTTCCATCTCTCCTACTTTGTTGCTCACGTCATCTGTCACCGCTTCAAGAGCCATCTCAAACATTGCTCTCTTGTCTCCGTCGCCTTTGATCACACTCATCGCGCTAGCCATGGCACTATGGCTGGCTCTCATCGCTTTTAACTCCTGTTCTTTTATTTCGACTTGATCGGCCACATCCTCTTTTAAGATAGCAGAGTTATCATACATCTTCTTGAGCACCTTATATAAGATCTCCATCTTGTTGTACAACTGAGAGTACTTCATGTTGGACTCCTTGAGGCGACCTGCTTTACGAGACTTGATAACAACGATCTGCCGGTTAGCATCTTTTTTTGCCTGCTTGGCTTCAGTAAGGTGTGAGCTGATATCTCGCTCATTGTTCAGCATCAACTCCTTAAGCTTGTGCATCTGCCCACGCAGCTTGAGGATCTGCTTATTCATCTTCTTGAGATTGCCAGTCATCTCATCGACATAGTTCTTTAGGATAGCAATAGGGTTGATCTCTATAAAGAGGCCAGTTATCCATCGCATCACACTCTTGTACATGTAAGACACCAACGCCCGAGCCTTAGAATCCAACGCCATAAAGATGATCACGCCCAGCACTCCGATGAGACCCGCAAGTCCAAGTGCGGATGAAGCCAATGCAATAACTGCTGGAAGAAAACTGAACAATAAGAATCCCGCGCCACCGATGATACCAATTAAGAATATCGCACCTGTTACGCCTTCAGGTTTTGTCCAAAATGATTTAGGCTTGTACTCGGCCTCCATGTAGTCTGATTATCCTTGTCGCAAATTAAGCATATCTAAGCAAATAGGCATCAATCCGACCCTTCATATAACGATTAGCATACATCTATGACCAAAAAGCGATCACTTGATGTAGTTTGTTATCTTATCTAAGTCGTCCTTGATCTGCTTGAGCACCATGTGATACGCACTGTAGAATCCCTCTTTTGTTGCCTCAACCTTAGCCATGGCCTTAGAGATATCTGACTCGATATTACTTAGTTGTTTCTTTTCTTTTTCTATCTCAGCCTGCAGTTTCTTGATCTCCGTTTCTTTCTGCTTGATGGACTGTCCGAGTTGTTTCCCTTTTGTTTCGCGCTCGTTTATTTGTTTTTGCCTTTGGGCATTAAACGCTTCGGCAAATTTTTTCTCTTCTGCATCCAGGATCCCAGCGTAGTGCTTGGCACTGCTAAAGAGATTAGACTTAGTTAATCCCATCGCTCCTGCCATGGCAAAAGCACTCTGATATCTCTTCGACTCGTCAGACTCTACCTTAGTCAATGACTGTACTGACTGCTTAAACTCGAGATAGTCAAAACCTTCTATGTTGTTATCCTCTATCGCTTTTAATAGCAGATCGACAAACTTGCGGTCCGGTTTAATGGCAGCATTGGGCGTTGACTTATCTACTCTACTCTTAGGCACATTGGCCGGCTGAGGTGCTATCTTGTTATCACTGGACGCTTTAGCAGATGAAGCACCCTTGGTTTGTTCTTCAACAAATGTTTCATCTTCTACGACGAAAATATTCTTTAGTTTTTTCAACATGCTCATAGCCTACAAATTAGAGTCTTACTTGGACAAAGTAGTAGAACTTTTCTATTAAGGATCGTTCTTTTTCTACCACGGTGCGAAAATAAGAAATTCAGTCAATGGTTTTCAGTCATTAGTTGATTGTCTCACCCTCTATTGACTGACAACTATTAACTGTTAATCGGTACATTAGCTTTCGCAAAATATCACCAACATGAAATATAACTACTTAGGCACAACAGGTGTAAAAGTATCAGAGCTATGCTTTGGGACCATGTCCTTTGGTGGTATAGCGGATAAGGCTACTTCTAAGGCGATGTTTGATACATGCAGAGAGGCAGGAGTAAACTTTTTTGATTGTGCAGATGTGTACGAAGGTGGTAAGTCGGAAGAGATCCTCGGCAGTTTTATCAAAGATTGCAGAGATGAAGTAGTGATTACATCCAAGGTGTACTTTAGGACAGGGCAAGATGCCAATGGTATGGGCGCAAGCCGATATCATATCGTCAGGGCTGTAGAGGCCAGTTTGAAGCGATTAGATACTGACTATATCGATCTCTATTTTATCCACAGATTTGATGAAGGGACCCCGATTGAAGAGACGCTCAGGGTATTGGACGACTTAGTGTCGCAAGGCAAGATTTTATACTTAGGTGCTTCTAATTTTGCAGCTTGGCAAGTCGCCAAAGCATTAGGTATTTCAGATAAGATGGGATGGTCGAAGTTTGTTTGCCTACAACCGATGTACAACCTCGTTAAGCGACAAGCTGAAGTAGAGATACTGCCCATGGCACAATCAGAAAAGATCGGCGTTATCAGCTACAGTCCACTCGGTGGTGGCCTACTCACTGGAAAGTATGGCGCAACAAAACGCCCTGAGTCAGGTCGCCTCATGGAGAATAAAATGTACCAGACCAGATATGGCGCTCAATATATGTATGAGGTAGCTGAACAATTTACCGTCCTCGCAAAAGAGACAGGTCATCATCCGGTATCACTCGCCATTGCATGGGTCAATGCTCATCCTGGCATCACAGCCCCCATCATCGGCGCAAGAACAGTAGAACAATTGCAACCATCCCTCGACGCCATTAAAGTTGAAATGACTGACGAGCTTTACAAGCGTATCTCTGATTTGTCAGTGGCTCCACCGCCAGCCACAGATCGTAATGAAGAGAGGACCAAGTTCAATTATGGGATGCGGTAGGAGGTTAATTAGCAAATATGTTAATGTGGGAATTAGCTAATGTAAAATTCTAATTTTTAGAACTTCACACCTAAGGCATCCATAGTATCTCTATCTAATTGGCCAAAGGGAAGACTATTGGCTTTTTGATATTTAACGAGCTCAGCTTTTGATCGAGCGCTAAACTGTGTTGAGTTAGGATCTACATTACAACCTTCTCTATAAAGAGCTTGAAGTAATCTTGAGTAAAATGCCGGAGTAGCATCAGAATTACAAACGACCTCTTTCCATTCTGAAAAACCTCCTGGTTTAGCAATTACTTTAACTTCCTTTTGAACAATTCTATAATTAGAAGTTACAGAAGTATCTTTTACAGTTAGGTATTCGATGGTTTGAGGGGGCACCTTTACAAGACACCAAACCAAGCAATCTTCTGGATTAGCTGACAGACAGTTTTTTTCAGCCTTTCTTTTTCCCACTTTGAAGTTCCCGGAACGATAACATCTTCGACCCATTCGACTTCTACATCCTCTTCCTCTGCATTTCCAGTATACTCAACATACTCTACTACTTTTGTTTTATACTGATCCGATATCAAAACTCTCGCATAAAACTTGCCTGGCTCAGAAGGCATTCCAGGAGGAGGGCCGACACCGTCATAGTCTCGGTCAGCAACTGAAGATGTTGAAGAACAAGAGTAAAACACAATTAGCATTAGATAGCAGGTATACTTTGTCATTGATAAAGCTTTTATGTAATTTGATTCTGACTGCTTCAATACTTAACCTCAAGGGCATTAATCGTATCCATGTCTATTTGGCCTATCGGCATGTCATTATCTCTTTGATATTGAACAAGCGCTTTTTTTGAGCGATCACTCATTATTGAAGATTTAGGATCCACATTATATCCTTCTCGAAACAAAGCACGATTTATTTTTGTATAAAACTCAGGTGTAACGTCAGAATTACAAATCACTTCTTTCCAACCCGTAAATCCTCCCTTTACAAGCTCCTTGGTTTGAATTTTGACTATTCTGAAATTCTCTGTTTTCGAAGTATCCTTAACAGTGAGGTACTTCTTTACCTCAGCAGCCGAAGTTGGGGTTTCTGGAACTATCACCAATTCTACCTCCTCAACATTATTATACTCCGAGGACCGATTCCCAATGAATTCAATGATTTCTATCTCTTTATTTAAAAGTTGATCCGCTAATAGGCACCGAGCATAACATTTGCCCGGTTCTGACGGCATGCTTGCCCAAGGGTCATTGCTATCGCTCCTAGATAGATTGGATGTTGAAGAGCAAGAACAAAGTAAAATACCTATCAAACAACACACAACCCTTATCATCAATCAAGATTATTTTAATAATAACCGAAATATAAATAATTATTCAACAAATTACATAATCCACCCATGCTTCGTCACTACAGATCGTAATAAAGAGAGGACCAAGTTCAATTATGGGATGCGGTAGGGAGGGTAATTTGTGAATGTGAGATTTTGGAAATTAGCGAATGGGAGCCCCAACTTTTCTGAGTTCTGTCTCAACATCATTAGCAAATTTTCAAATTAGCAAATTTGCTGATTCTCTATATCACATACTCCTGCGATACTTCCCTCCTACATCAAACAATGCTTCGGTAATCTGTCCAAGCGTACACACCTTGGTCGCCTCACTCAGTTGATCAAAGACATTCTCATTGGTAAGTGACGAGGATTGTAAAGCGCTGAGCGCTTCAGAAGACTTGTCTTTGTGAAGTGAATGAAGCGCTTCTAAGTTTTCAATCTGCAATAACTTTTCTTCTTCTGTGGATCTAATAACTTCTTCTGGAATAATGGTTGGTGATCCTTTAGAACTTAGAAAGGTGTTGACACCAATAATCGGATATTCACCAGTATGCTTCAATGTCTCATAGTACAGGCTTTCTTCTTGGATCTTAGTGCGTTGATACATGGTCTCCATAGCACCGAGTACCCCTCCACGCTCACTGATTCTGTCAAACTCTGCTAACACTGCTTCTTCTACTAAGTCAGTCAATTCTTCTATTATGAAGGATCCTTGTAGTGTATTTTCATTTTTTGCAAGACCTAGCTCGTGATTGATGATCATCTGTATAGCCACTGCACGTCTTACACTATCTTCTGTAGGCGTTGTGATCGCTTCATCATAAGCGTTCGTATGTAGCGAATTACAATTATCATAAATCGCATAAAGCGCTTGCAAGGTCGTTCTGATATCATTGAAGTCTATCTCTTGAGCGTGTAGAGACCTTCCTGAAGTTTGGATGTGATATTTTAATTTTTGTGAGCGCTCATTAGCGTTGTACTTATGCTTCATGGCCTTGGCCCAGATACGTCTCGCTACCCTACCAATGACTGCATATTCTGGATCTACTCCATTAGAAAAGAAGAAAGATAAGTTGGGCGCAAAGTCATCTATGTTCATCCCTCTTGAGAGATAGTACTCTACA
>CALIHL010000023.1 GCA_938022935.1 uncultured Saprospiraceae bacterium | reverse complement strand
CAACGGAGCATTAGATGCAGATGAGGATACGAACGGAGATGGCTTCGGAAATGGCTTAGATTGCCAAGGTGCAACTGGAGCTACAGGAGCTACCGGTGCAACGGGAGCAACAGGCCCAGCAGGAGCTACGGGTGCTACAGGAGCAGTTGGGGCAACAGGCGCTACAGGAGCAGCAGGTCCACAAGGTGAGACAGGCGCTACGGGAGCGACAGGTGCAACGGGAGCAGCAGGCCCACAAGGTCCAGTTGGAGCAACAGGAGCTACAGGAGCAGTTGGTCCAGCGGGACCAGCAGGAGCTACTGGATCTACGGGAGCTACAGGAGCTACAGGAGCTACTGGCACCGCATGTTGGGATTTAAATGCCAACGGAGCATTAGATGCAGATGAGGATACGAACGGCGATGGTTTCGGAAATGGCTTAGATTGCCAAGGTGCTACAGGAGCAACAGGAGCTACCGGTGCAACGGGAGCAACAGGAGCTACAGGCGCAACCGGAGCTCAAGGCCCAGTCGGACCAGAAGGTCCACAAGGAGCTTCAGGCCCACAAGGTCCAGTTGGTGCTACTGGTGCAACGGGTGCTCAAGGCCCAGTTGGAGCTACAGGTGCTGAAGGCCCGCAAGGCCCATCAGGACCGTCAGGCCCACAAGGAGCAACTGGAGATGAAGGTCCATCAGGCCCAGCAGGTCCACAAGGAGCTTCAGGTGCAGCAGGTCCACAAGGAGTTGCAGGCCCACAAGGCCCAGTTGGCCCTCAGGGAGAAACTGGCCCGCAAGGAGCAGCAGGTCCACAAGGTTCAGCAGGTCCACAAGGCCCAGTTGGTCCAGTTGGCGCTACTGGTGCAACGGGTGCTACAGGCTCAGCAGGCCCTCAGGGCTCAGCAGGTCCTCAAGGAGAAAGTGGTTCACAAGGTCCAGCAGGTCCTCAAGGTCCTCAAGGTGATAGTGGTGCACAAGGTCCAGTAGGTCCGCAAGGCGCTACGGGTGAGCAAGGTCCAGTAGGTCCTCAGGGATCTATGGGTCCTCAAGGTTCTTCAGGTCCAACAGGTGCACAAGGTCCAGTAGGTCCAGTAGGCCCTCAAGGCCCTCAAGGAGTTGCAGGTGCGGCAGGCACGCAAGCGATCACAGGTATCTTTGTTATACCTTCTCACAAGGCTAATGCGGTAGGAAGCACGAATAGCTTCACAGATACTCGCTTTGGTACGGTTGATTGGGTGATCAATGATCTAAATGAAGATCCAACTGGAACGAATGGTATCCATGCATCTATGGTGATCACTTATACATTTAGTGATGTAACTAATGCACAAGTACTATGCGCTCTTATTCAAGCAAGAAATGAGTTGAACTCTGAAGAGAACTTCTCTATCAACTTGGTAGGACAGCAAACAGATTCAAGTGTTACAGTAAGCATTGTTAGAACTGATCAAGAAGCTGCATGGTCAAATGCACAGCAGTTCTGCTTGGTTTACTTAACTCTATAATACATTTCAATTGAAGAGGAAGAGCAACTGCTCTTCCTCTACTTTAGATCAAAAAAAATATTATGATTAAAAAGTATATAATATCAATTGTCGCTGTATTAATAACTATACATGTTCAAGGGCAAGAATGTAATTCTGGATCCTTTGGCAATGCACATATCCCTTCAGATGGATTTATCTCGATTTTTGCTAATCACTCATTTAATGAGGGCGGATCTGGGATGTTTCCTGGCTTGATCGGAACGGCAAGAGGTACCAATCCTGGCTATGTTAACTTTACACAATCAGGATCGTGGTCTTCTGCAACAGATGCAGCTCATGTCAATGGGTATGTAAGAACCTTTTCTTCAGATGCATTTGCTTTTCCTGTTGGAAATGGAAGTAGCCTCAGAATGATTGGTGTATCTGGAAGCGCGAACGCAGCAGCATCTTATGTTAATGAAGATCCTTCTTTAGTAACAGGTGTTATGACAATCGCTAATGCAGATCTTGAAGCAGTTAGTGTTCGAGAGTATTGGACATTATCTGGAAGTAACGAGACTTCGATTACATTGACTTGGGATCAACTCAGCAATGTTGAAGACTTAGTTGATGGCAATATCAATAAACTAACAGTCGTAGGATGGAATGGCAGCGGATGGGATATCATCCCAACAGCGGTTAATTCATTTATGATTCAAGCGAACTCTCAGAATATCTTTAACGAAGATATTACGACCAGTTTTAACATTGGCTCGATGACGACGAGTACAGCAGTTAATCTTGATGACTATGTGTTATTTACATTAGGATCTCTTCTTGTACCGCGATCAAGTGCGTTAGAAGATGGAGATATCAATGTATCTCCTAATCCAGCGAGATTAGGTACACCAACATTTGTTTCTTATGATCTTGTCGGTAAGGCAGGTAAGATGGAGATATATGATGGATACAATAGACTTGTTTACTCTCAGTATTTAGATCAAGAAAAAGGTAGTATCCAATTACCGGAACTCAACTTGTCAGATGACAGATATGTAGTTACGTTAATAGAACAAAATGGTGCCAAAACATCTAAGATCTTAATAGTAGTTAAGTAATAAAAAATCTAACAACCGATTATTAGTAGAAGGGAAGCATAGCGATATGTTTCCCTTCTTTTATTCTATCACAATTCTCTTTTAACACATTGAGGATTATTCTATTTTTGTGCATTAATTAGAACTATGACGGAACAGGATATTTTTAGTAGCATAAGTGAAGCGCAAAAAGGCAAGCTTAAAGACGCGCTTGGGTTGATAACTATACTTGTCGCTGGAGCAGACGGCACCATAGACGAGCAGGAACTTAACTGGGCTGAGAAGCTAACACATATCAGAACGTATGCGGAGCCAGTTGAACTAAATGATTTTTATAAGGATGTTGAAGCAGACTTTGACGATAGATTTAAGACTTTGCTTAACGAATTCTCTTCTGAGACTTCGGAAAGAGCAGAAGAGATCTCTAAGCGTCTAAGCGATCTCAACGAAATCCTGAATTGTCTATCTAACCCAGTGGCATATCGGTTGTACTCAAGCTTTACATCATTTGCCAAGCACATAGCTAAAGCGAGCGGTGGTTTCTTAAGATTTGGGAGTATCAGTAGCGAAGAAAAGCAATGGATCAATCTTCCGATGCTTCATCCTATCATCTTAGAAGTTGAGGAGGAAGAGGAAGAAGAGAATCCTTCAGAATAACAAGTACGCTCTATTGTCTACGAGGCTGCTTTTTGATTGGTTTTATCATAGCCAATTCAACATACTGGTTGAGTTTAGTGTTAATAATGAAACAACATGAATATGACACAACTTCTTGTCATCCTATCCATTGTAATCAGCTTATCTGCCTGTGACGACAAAAAGCGCTCTATCAATTTAGACGCGAGTATGGAGGTGACGGTAGAAACGGCCGTTGCCCCTAAAAAGGAAGTAGCATCTGATCTGCCTTCAGTGATGGATCAAGAGCCCCCCAAAACTATCGAGCAGAAAAGCGAAGTGGTTGAGGATAACAAAGCGAGTATACAGACGCAAGTGTCCGATCATGCGGAGGAAAGGCAAGATCAGAATGAAGCGCAGTCAAATCGTAACAAATCTAACGAGCTGAAGACTACCGACTCGCAGCAAACAGCAAGACCAATCAAGAAAGAAGAGGGGCTTGATTCTCAAGTCTCAATTGACAATGTGGATAAGACCTCCACAAAAGCAGAAGACAAGGCGGAAACTGGAAAAGAAGTACAGCAAAAGAAAGAAGTAAACGTGGATTCTTCAGGTGAAAAGCCGATAACAGAGGCACCTCTGATAGAGGCGGCTCATAAAGATCGGAGGGCAGAGCCTAAAGTGAATGATATAGTAGTGGATATTCATGATCAATGGCAAACACTACTTCAAAAGCATGTCTCACCGCTTGGGGTGGTCGACTATGTTGGTCTCAAGAGTACAGAGGCTACATTGGATAAGTATCTCTCTGACCTGAGTGATCATGTGCCAGGTGGTTCTGATCTATCGAAAGAAGCTAAAGCGTTTTGGATCAATGCTTATAATGCATTTACTGTAAAGTTGATATTGGATCATTATCCTGTACAATCAATCAGAGACATAGCAGGGGGTGAGCCTTGGGACAAGAAGTGGATCCAACTTGGCTCTAAGATGTACTCTTTGAATAACATCGAGCACGATATACTCAGACCTATGTGGAAGGATGCCAGAATCCATTTTGCGGTCAATTGTGCGGCTAAGTCATGTCCGCCCTTGGGCAATACTGCATTTACGGTAAGTAATATAGATAGATTGCTGGAAAAGCTAACGAAGGCCTTTGTGAACAACTCAGCCAGTAATACAATCTCATCTTCATCCTTAGTGCTATCGAAAATCTTTGACTGGTACAAGACTGATTTTGGAGACTTAGCAGGGTTTATTGATAAGTATACGACAGTCGATATATCATCTGATGTTAAGATCACTTATCAGGACTACGACTGGTCTTTAAATGGTAAATAAGGCTAATATATAGCTGTCTAACGCTCAAATAGATAGAAGAGATTTACTCCATTAAAGAGTAATGCACTATCAAAGGTTACTAAGTACTCTAAAAGCAGTATATTTGCGGCTCTTAAAAAAGACCTAAATAATATATTAAATGCAAGGAAAAGGATTTGTCAAGTTTTTATTGATAGCCTTGACGGCAGTTTGTGTGCTGCAGTATATCTACATGATACCTACGTATAATGTAGAAAAAGATGCTGAAGCACATGCTGAATCTCTCGTATCTAACCTACCAGAAGGTAGCTTAGAGCGCATCTCGAAGCAACGTGCTTACAATGCTGAATACCTTGACTCTATGTCAAGCGAAGAAATATTTAGCATCCCTTTACTTAAGGACTTTACCTATGATGAGTTAAAGCAACAGAACTTAGCTCTGGGACTTGACCTTAAAGGCGGTATGAGCGTAGCGCTTCAGGTGAACATGAGAGATCTGATATCTGAGATGTCAGGGAATATCAAAGATCCAACGTTTGTCCAAGCGTTAGACAATGCCAACGTAGCGCTTAAAAGCTCTCAGTCAGACTTCGTAACGCTTTTTGCTCAGGAGTTTGGAAAGATAGCAGATGGAAAAAAATTAGCTCGTCTATTCTTAGGCAAGAACTCTAAGATACGAGACGATCTAACGGCAGATGCTACTGATGGAGATGTGGCAAGGATCCTAAGAGATAAAACAAGTGATGTTGTCACCTTGACATTTAACCGTCTAAAGCAAAGGATAGATAAGCTGGGCGTTGCTCAACCTAATGTATCATTGGATGCAGCAAGGGATATCATCTTAGTTGAGCTTCCGGGTATCGACAATCCAGAACGTGCAAGAAAATTCTTGTCAGCGAGTGCGCAGTTAGAGTTCTGGGATGTATGGAATATGAATGATCCTGGTATCGCTCCAGCGTTCCAACAGGCAGACCAACTCTTGAAGACAAAGTTTGCGCTAAATGATGATCCTGTTGCGATCAAATATGATACAACATATGTACCTGATAGCTTGGGTAATCTTACTAATGAGATCTTATCCATAAATGAAGCAGCACCGGATCCTTTATCAAATCTGGGACCTTTGTTATCAGTATTCTCGCCAAGTCCAGCTGTACAAACAGCGACGATGGGTACGGCGAATAAAAATCAAAGAGATACAATCTCAGCGATGTTGAAAATGCCAGAAGTAGCGGCACTCTTTCCAAAGAATGGTAAGTTCTTATGGGCAGCGAAGCCGATCGCAGATCAGACGACTGGTCTTGCAACTCCTAACTATGAATTGTACTTCGTAAAGATGCTACCGGGTAGTGAGAAACCAAAGATAGAAGGAGATGTTATCACATCTGCGTCCTCGTCACCAGATCCACTGACAGGTCAGATACAAGTAACGATGGCGATGGATAGTAGAGGTGCAGCAGCATGGGCTCAGATGACCACTGCAGCTTCGCAGGATAACAATAGACAACTGGCGATCGCGCTTGATGATGAGATACAATCTGCTCCAAGATCTAATGAACCGATCACAGGAGGAAGAACGGCTATATCAGGAAACTTCTCCATAGCTGAAGCTTCTGACCTAGCTTCAATATTGGAGGTAG
Source organism: uncultured Saprospiraceae bacterium (assembly GCA_938022935.1). Taxonomy (GTDB): domain Bacteria; phylum Bacteroidota; class Bacteroidia; order Chitinophagales; family Saprospiraceae; genus JAJRXG01. The sequence goes on along the minus strand of CALIHL010000023.1, from coordinate 14,908 downwards.
GTAAGTTGCCGGCAAAGGTGGATATTATACAGTCTAACACTGTAGGACCATCACTGGGTAAGCAGAACATAGAGCGTAGTTTTAAGTCATTGATATTTGGATTGATTATAGTGTTGATCTTCATGGTTCTATACTATGGAGGAGCTGGACTTGTATCAATCATCGCTTTGATAGCTAACATGTTCTTTATATTTGGTGCTTTGGCCTCGATAGGAACAGTTCTTACCATACCTGGCTTTGCAGGTATCGTATTGACCATTGGTATGGCCGTGGATGCCAACGTGATCATCTTTGAGCGGGTCAGGGAAGAGCTTCGATCCGGGAAGTCGATGTTGCAAGCGATCCAAGATGGATTTAACAATTCTTACTCAGCCATTATAGATGCTAACGTGACCACCATATTGGTTGCGATCATATTGGCTTGGTTTGGTCTTGGACCTATTAAGGGCTTTGCAGTGGTTTTGATTATTGGTGTGTTATCATCATTATTTACGGCAGTGTTGTTAGGTAAATTGATGATCGACTGGTGGACACAATCCAAAGGAAAGGAAATGACTTTCTGGACTGGATGGTCAAAGAATGTCTTCGCTAATCTGAACATAGACTGGATCGGAAAGAGAAAGATCGCATATGTCATATCTGGAACAATCATCGTACTTGGGATCATCTCAATGGCGACGAGAGGTTTTGATCTAGGTGTTGATTTTACAGGTGGATATTCTTATAACGTAAAGTTTGAACAAGGAGTTGATGTATCAGCTCAGCAGTTAAGAGAGACATTGACGGCACCGTTTGGTGGAGAACCAGTTGTGAAATCAGTAGACGTGGCCAATACTTATCAGATCGTTACATCATACTTGATCGACGATACAGATGAGGATGCTTCTAAAAAGGTGTTAGCAAAGCTGCATGAAGGCATCAATGGTATCGTTGGTGGTGGATTGTCCTTAGCTGACTTTGAAAATAGTGATAACGTCAATGGAACGTACATATCTGCTACGAGTAAGGTAGGTCCTACTATCGCGGATGATATCAGTAGTGATAGTAAGTATGCTGGGATTTTTGCCTTGTTGGCGATCTTCTTGTATATCCTTATAAGATTTAACAAGTGGCAGTTTAGTCTTGGTGCGGTTGCAGCATTGTTCCATGATTCATTGATTGTACTCGGTTTGTTCTCTATCTTTTGGGATAGAATACCAGGCTTGGCACTTGAGATAGATCAGGTCTTCGTAGGTGCCTTACTGACAGTGATTGGTTACTCGATCAATGATACAGTGGTCGTGTTTGATAGGATCAGAGAATACCTCGGTATCTATACGAACAAGTCGACTGATGAGGTGCTTAACCTTGCGATCAATAGTACGTTCAGTAGAACAATCGTAACATCATTAACTACATTATTTGTGGTATTGATATTATTGATCTTCGGTGGTGGTAACATCAAGGGATTTGCATTTGCTATGATCATCGGGGTTGTAGTGGGTACATACTCATCGATCTTCGTTGCGACACCAATCGTAAGAGACTTCTCTAATGAGCTCAGAGGGCGCAAAAAACAAGAGACTAAGAAGCACTTCTCAAAGGCGATAACGTCTTAAGAAAGGCTTTATAAAGTTATACAAAGGCTATAGGAGAAATTCTATAGCCTTTTTTGTTGCATTTCCCTCATGACAATCGTTACAGTATAAAGGATATCGCTTCCGCGAAATGCTTTAAATCATTATATATTTACATAGATCAGTAAATACATATGCAGCCAATCTATCGACCCTACGTTGTGATGAACTCGCTTGCTAAAGCATGTCTTTCTTATAGTCCTAAGTTGTTGTGTGCCTTGATCGTTATGGCATGCTTCATCTCATGTAGCACAACTAAGAAGATAAAAGATGGTCGAACGGCGTTTCAGCAAAAGCAATACGCCAAAGCAGTTGGATACTTAGAGGAGGATGCAGTACGGACTCAAGGTACTCCTGAATATGCTGAGATCTCTTACCTCTTAGGCGAATCCTACAAAAACCTCAATGAGTCTCAACTCTCCATGAAATGGTACATCGAAGCTGCTAAGAATGAATATGGTCCAGAAGCATTCTGGGAGATGGCATATGCCCTTAAGAAAAATGAGCGATACGAAGATGCGATACTCAGCTTCAGAAGGCTGGATAAAATGGTCGACCGACGAAGAGAGATAGCCCTGGAAATCGAAAAATGTAAACAAGCTCAAAAGTGGGCGCAGGAAAATAGCGACCACGAGTATATAGTCGAGGCCGTAATACTCAATAGTGATGAGTCTGATTATGCTCCGTCTATCTGGCAAGGAAATAAGATTGTGTTTACGTCTGATAGATTAGAAAATGGGACCGATACATATGCTTGGACGGGTAACTCTTTCTCCGACATTTACGTAAGTGATATCTATCAGTATGAAGCGATACCCTTGGATGATAGGATCAACACTCAGTCTAACGAAGGGACATCTACCTTTACTGCCGATGGTAAGACTATGTACTTTACGCGATGTCATAGTGAAGTAGGGGACAGCTATTGTAAGATATATAGAGCCGAGCTTAATGAAGATGGATGGGGTAAGCCTGAAGAAGCGTTCAGGATGAAGCCAAAGGTGTTATACAGAGATCCTGTGTTGATAGAAAATGATAGCGTCCTGATCTTTACCTCCAATGATCAAATCGGAGTAGGCGGCCATGATCTTTATTATTCTCTCTTGATCGAGGAAGGTGTCTGGAGCGAACCCGATCTCATGCCCACGTACCTGAACACAACAGGGCAAGAGAGATTTCCAACTTGGGATCAAGAATCGAAAACACTATACTATAGTAGTGATCACTTTACAGGGCTGGGTGGACTTGATATCTTCAAGACAGAGTTGCGAGCTGATGGTAGCTGGTCCAAACCTGATAACCTCCTTCCTCCATTTAATAGTAGTGAAGATGATTATGGTTTGGTATTTATAAAAGAAGAATATCTGGATCCGACTTTAAAATCAAAAGCTTTCTTTACTTCTACAAGAGGAGCATATGGGAATGACGATATCTACTCGATAGTAGAAGAATATCCTGTCGACTATATCCCGCCGGCAGATACATCTACGTCTGTGGTTGAAGTAGAAGAGCCTGAAGAAGCCAAGACTTTCTTCTTAAGGATACAGGTCTTAGAGAAGCTTTATGCGATCCAAGACAATCCAAATAGTTATGTAGTCGGATCACGAAAGATCGGAGGAGCTTCAGTCAAAATAGAATCAGAAACGATATCTGATATCCTACAAACAGACGGCAATGGATATGTGATCATACCGATGGATAGCTCTTTACAATATAGTTTGCTTGCCGGGAAGGAAGGATATCTGAATAACCAAGAAGCCTATGTTATAGATGAGGCAGAAATGGAAGAACGACCAGATGGTTACGTGTTTGAAAAGCAGATAACGATTGATAAAGTATTTGAAGGCATCGAGATTATAATCGATAACATATACTATGATCTCGACAAGTCGGATATCAGAGATGATGCAAAACCCGCTTTGGATAAGATCATCGAGATCCTCGACGAGAATCCGAAGTTGGTGATCGAACTGGCCAGTCATACAGACTGTCAAGGAGAGGATAATTATAATCTTGATCTATCAGAAAGACGTGCTGCTTCTGCACTAGCTTATATAAGATCACAAGGTGAGATCTCAAGTGATAGGCTATCATCTGTCGGATACGGTGAGACAAACTTTGAGATATCATGCGAGTGCAATAGCTGTACAGAGGAAGAGCATCAAATCAATCGTCGAACTACTTTTAAAATCATAAGATAGATTCTGTAAGAAGTAGAACAAGGTCTCGGGAGTCCGAATAATTATAATAAGGTATTAAATATATGGCAAGAGGATGTTGTCTCACTTTTGTAATAACAATGATCTTCAGTCATCTGATGATGGCTCAAGTGCCTCTTAATCCGATCGGGAATAACAGTCCTTCTCTAAAGTGGAAGCAAATAAAAAATGATCGATATCAAGTAATCTTTCCGGCTGGTAAAGAGCCTACAGGGAGACGCGTCGCAAGTATCATAGATTATCTCTGGGACTTGGAGGATCCAAGTATCGGACCGAAGAGACAAAAGGTGAGCATCATGCTACAATCAGATGCTGCTATCTCCAATGGCTTTGTAACTGTTGGACCATTTAGGTCTGAGTTCTTTCCTGCCAATCGACAATTTGCCAACGCGACTGACTACTTAGACCTGCTAACGATCCATGAGTATCGTCATATACAGCAGTTTGCCAATGCAACACATGGGATCACCAAGACGGTTAAGAATGTACTTGGCTCCTGGGCGTGGGGAGGGATGGTGTCTACCGCACTACCGAGATGGTACTTTGAAGGGGATGCAGTTGTCTCAGAGACAGAACACACAGCGAGTGGAAGGGGAAGACTTCCATCTTTTAACATGGAGTACCATGCCTTGCTCAATGATGATGTACATTATAATTATGAAAAAGCAGCTGCCAGATCTATAAAGGACTTTGTGCCGGATTGGTATCCGTTGGGTTATAACATATTGTCTTATGGGAAAGAACACTTTGGAGATGATCTATGGCCTCAAGTGGTTGAAGATGCTGTCAGATATAAAGGCTTGTTTTTTCCATTTAGCAAGAGCTTGAAAAAGAGAACAGGACTATCTGCAAGCAATATGTATGACAAGTCCTTTGAAAAGTTAGAAAAAGACTACAAGGCAAAGCGAGACCTGAAAAAACTGACGACTGCAGAATATATAGTTGCGCCGGATAGTAAAGTCGTAACCAACTATACAATGCCAAGAAATTATGGGAATGACCTGATCATGATCAAGTCTACTTATGATGATCTCAACCATCTTGTCAGAAGAACTCCATCGGGAAAGGAAGGGAAGTTGTGTTACATCGGAAGGCAGTTGGACGGAGCGTACGGGACCATCTCTGTTGGAGGTAACCTAGTCGCCTGGTCAGAGATGGCCTTTGATATTAGGTGGCGATATAGACAGTATAGCGATATTTACACTTATAATATTTCTACTGGAGCAAAAACCAGAGTAACTGATAGAAAGAGATACGCTGCACCTGCTCTTTCTCGATTGGGAAAAGAGATAGCGGCTATCTATACTGATGATAACCTGACTCAAGAGATCCATGTCATCTCATCTGATAATGGAGAGATTAGAAAAAGACTGAACAAACATAAGTATGGACAGCTGTCGCATCCGACTTGGATAAGTGATGAAGAGATAGCTTTAGTTGTGACAAAAGATGAGTTGGCGAGTATAGTACTTGTCAATATCTCTACAGATAAATGGACAGAATACACAATAGGTGTATCAGCTCAACTTTCTAATCCTTATTATAATGAGGGGGTGATCTATTATTCTTCTTCAGAAAGTGGTGTGAATAATATCTATCGACTTCACTTAGATAGTAGAGTAGTAGATCAAGTAACAGAGGTGCCGGTAGGTGCATATCAACCTTTAATCATAGGAGATGGACAATTGATATATGCGGAATTGGAAAGTGATGGTATAAAGCTGAAGAAAAGGACTTCGCTTCAACCGGTGAGGAACAATGTTAGTGTAAAGAAGGTAAAGTCGAGTAGTGCTTATGAGCATAAGCATGAAAGCATCATAGGCGATCTTGAACCGTCAAATCATGAAGTCAAGAAGTTTAATAAGTGGAGTGGTATACTGAAGCCGCATAGTCTTCTTCCGCAATTCGCTCATCCTCTTGCAAGTGTTACTTTGCTTTCTGACAACGTCTTTGGAACGATGCGCGGAAGCGCTGGAGGAACATTAAATTATAATGAAGATGAATGGTCTTACTTTGTAGGATTGACTTATGCGGAGTTGTTTCCAGTGATCAATGTTAACTATGTCCATGGTAACAGGTCGGCGCAATTTTTCAATTTTCAGGAGCTAACAGATACCTCATCAGTGCTTACTTCATTTTCTCAGCGGTGGAGTGAAGACCGATTGACAGCCGGATTTTCTTTACCCTTCAACTTGTCTAAAGGGAACACTAATGCGCAAGTGAGCTTTGGTGCTAACTATCAATATGCTAAACTTAATGTAGACAGTAATATAGACGCAGAAAGAAACTTTCGTGATACTCTGCGTTCGGTACCGGAAGTAGTGCGACTGCATGATACGCCCATCAATAGCACAAGCCTTTCATCTCTCGATCTAAGATTTAGCTCTTCGATATTGTTGCGACAAGCCAGAATGCACCTTAATCCAAGATTAGGCTTCTTCTTCAATTGGAGATTGAGAAAGCAGCTCACAAAAAATCTCAATGGCGGAGATGTGACTAACCTAAATGCTGGTATATACTTGCCTGGTTTGGCTCGAACTCACTCGCTTTATGTGACCACTGCTTTTCAAAAAGAGGATAGTTTTGGTAACTACAGATATAGTGATCTGTTTGCTTATCCAAGAGGGTATAAGGCATCTCTTAGAAGAGATAAGTTCTTTAAAGTAGGATTTAACTACGCCTTGCCTTTGTGGTATCCTGATGTAGCTGTTGGACCTCTGGCATTTGTAAAAAGAGTAAAAGCTAATGTGTTCTTCGATATCGGTCAAGTATCATTTGATTCTGAGTTGGTGCAATCGAGTGACAATATAAACTCTGCTGGTATAGAACTCGGCTTTGACTTAAGAGCTCTACGTCTTGTTGAAGTAGATCTTGGCGTGCGATACAGTTATGCTTTTACACCCGGCCTTACGGCAAATGGAAGGAATCATCAATTTGACTTTTTTGTAATTAGTATCACTCAGTGATGCCAACGAAACCTCTTATCAGACGACAAGAGGTTCTTTCTTTTTTAACCATACCCCAAATACCAAAGCGCTAATCAAAGAGATCAATAGACCCACAGGAACGATCTCCATCGAGGTCAGTCCCAATCTCATCAATCTACTATTGCTATAGCTTTCCATCATCTGACGAGTATCAGAGAGTTGTGTTTCTATAGCCTCTGATGTGAGACCTTGAGTAGCAAGTTCTGACTCAAGATAAGTCACATACTGATCTCCAAAGTCAGATGCATAGTTTGTATAGTATATCTCCCAACAGAGGATGTAGATCAATCCAGCTATCAGGGTGATATATAAGCCAATCATAAATGACTTACCAAAGTTGATGACTCCATCATTGTACTTATCGCGATACTGTTTGACAGCAAAGAAGATGGTAGATAAGGCGATAGCCATTGTGAGATAGCCATAAAGAGCTCCTCGTGAAAAATCCATCTGTCCATCCTCTGGATGAAGGATAAAGAACATACTACCGCAGATCAAGCCTGCGATGACCCCAAATATTAATACTAGTTTTGTCATGATTTGAATATTTAATGAGTGGCTAATTAAAGCTGAATAGCTTGTTTTTCGGTCATACTAAAGTATGATTTATCATGATTAGCACTTTAGAATGATCGCGTTCAGGCTATCAGTTGTGCTTCCTTGGCCTTTTGGATGAGCTGGGTTCTTCTCTTGGCATCCAGTTTGTCAAACAACTTAGAATTGTGAGATTTTACGGTACTCAAGGAGATAAATAGTCGTTCGGCTATTTCTTTGTTTGAGTTGCCAGAAGCGATTAACATTAGGACTTCGTATTCTCTGTCGCTGATCCCTTTTGCCTTAAGGATATTTGGATCTAACTCAAAATCTGCTTGAGAATCGCCAGGTACTTGAACTATTTTAGTTTTGGGGTTCGTGAGCTTAAGGCCCATCCAAATGCCTAGAACTGTAAACATCAAAGCGATCACACCTATATAGATCTCAAATGGAACTGTGCGAACAAACAGGCCATAGTCTAAGTATTTGATAAAGAGCAGAATCAGCGCTATACCAGCACCATAGAGTAGCAGTAGCTTGTAGAAGCTATGATTTGATTGTTCTGTCATAAATAAATGTGTCTAAGCAGGAAGTAATATAGTAAGATCTTACATGCACAAGGACAACAGGAGAAAAGTGGCTCAATTAACTTTGGTGGTGACGATTAGATTGTTGATTTTGTGAAGATATAGTCCAGGTTTATGAAAAAGCTACTTCTCTTACTTCTGATTTTGCTACTGGTTATCGTTGGTATCGTCATCTTTAACACGATCAACTTTAAGCCTAACCCTACAGATGTACAAAAGGTAGAGGAGGTTAGCATTCCTGTTGAAGCGGTATCTCATTTGGCCGAAGCAATATCCATTCGGACTGTCTCTTTTGAGGATGAAGCGGATTTTGATTCTTTACAATTTCAAAAGTTTAATGACTTTATAGCAGTGACATATCCTTTGCTGCATGATAGAGCGGAGCATACTGTATTTAGTGGATACAGTCACTTGTTTAAGCTTAGTGGGACAGATGCTTCTATAAAGCCGATCATCATTATGGGACACCATGACGTTGTGCCTATCGCATCACCAACGATTTGGTCTGTACATCCATTTACAGAAGGAGTAAAGAATGATACTATATACGGTCGTGGATGTATCGATGACAAGGGAGCTGTCATTAGTATCTTAGAATCTATAGAGCAACTGCTGGGAGAAGGCTTTCAACCAAAGCGCACTATCTACTTTGCATTTGGTCATGATGAAGAGGTGTCAGGCGGTAGGGGAGCAGTTCAAATAGTCAAGTACTTAAAGCAGGCTGGAGTAAAAGCAGAGTTTGTGATGGATGAAGGTGGTGTCATCACTAAAGGATTAGTCCCAGGAGTAGCAGAAGAAACTGCACTTATAGGAATTGCGGAGAAGGGGTATGTGACTTATGAACTTACAGTCAATATGGTTGGTGGGCACTCATCCCAACCAGCTAAAGAAACATCGATAGACGTATTAGCAACTGCCATCAGCAAATTGAAAAAGAATCCTTTCGAGAAAAAAATGACGCCTGTATTAGAGTCATTTATGGATAAGGTTGGTCCTTACATGGATTTCAAAAGCAAAATGGCTTTTTCTAACCGTTGGCTCTTCAAGTCTATGTTGTTAAGTCAATATGGAAAAACTAAGCAGGGTAGTGCCAGTGTAAGAACTACCACCTCGCCAACCATCTTTGATGCTGGTATAAAAGAAAATGTTATCCCAACCGCTTCTCGAGCTGTTGTCAATTTTAGAATTATTCCAGGAGAGACAGTGACGACGGTGAAAGAACATATCATAGCTATTATCGACGATGATCGGATTGAGGTAGAGCTCAAAGGTAAGGGATTTGATCCTTCTCCTATATCTCCTATAGATGGAGAGGCTTATAAGATGATCAGTAGATCTATCAATGAGATATATCCCGATGTTGTCATCGCTCCTAACTTAGTAATAGGCGCAACTGACTCAAGGCACTACGTCGACCTAAGTTCCAATATCTTCCGATTCGCTCCATTTCATCTAACCCCTAATAATATGAATTGCTTTCATGGGGTAGATGAGCGAGCATCCGTTGCTGAATTTGAAAATGCCATTAGGTTTTATAGACAGATTATAGTGAGTGGAAGCCGTTTGTAAATTGGCGACAACGTCGGTAAGTAAGATGTTTTTGGATATTTCCAGTTTCTTCTTTAGCCTATATTTGGCCTTTTGAAAACTTGCAGCTGATATGTTTTGTAAGCTGGCAGCTTCTTTATCAGTGAGTCCCATTTTAATAAATGAAAGAATCCTAATATCACTCTGATTTATACTTGGAAAATTCTTTATTGCTTTTTTAGTGAGTGGAGGATAGAGCTTTCAATAAAAATATGAAGAGGACTCTCAACTTTGTGCTATGAAAGGCTATAGTCTGCGAATGCATGATCCAGTCTTTATATAGGCTTATATCTTCACTTTCTCTTGAAGTATGGTTAGAAACTATGTTGAGTAGTAATGTAGATTAAAAGGTCTTATGATTATAAGATTCTTATTCTGCCATTTCATTAATATGAACTAGGAGGCAGGATAAACATAGAGTAACTTTTTGATCAAAAAAGGTCGCATTCCTAATACTGCCTAAAAGAATTTGATTAGATCATTTATACTGTCATTATTTATTATCGTCATGGGCAGCCTCTGGGATCAATCATTAATTGGCTTCCCTGCATGCATTCAAACCCAGGTTGTAATTCTATAAACTGGTTTGCACCCATGGTGACGCTACTATTAGGGTATTGTTGTCTGGATGCCTGTATGGTATACTGAGCTTTGTAGTTTGCGGGGGCTATTTCATTTGATAAGGTAAGATTATCTATGCAAGGATTTTCTCCAAAATATGTGGCCAATAAATAGTCTATTTGATTTTCAATATCATCTATAAAAGAAGAACTGAATATGTAACTATCAAATCTTGTCTGAGTAAAGGCCCCCTTATTATTTATTAGTATGCTTTTCCATTGTTCAAACTCACTGCTAGTCTGAGGAATAATACTTTTGTAGTGATTTAACTTGTCTTTTATGAGGTCGCTTTTAGGTAAAAAGGAAAGTTGGTCTGCCAAACCTGGACTAGGGTGAAGGCCCCAGAAATGAAAAAGTGGAGCCATATTAAAGCCAGTGGCAGCTGAAGCATTGGCGATCATATCATCAGAATCCACCAATAAGTTTACTTGATCAGTAATGATCCAGTCATGGTAAAATACTTCATTCATTTTATGGATAGACTCCCAACCGAAGCACGTTGCCATTTCTACGTATTTGGCATGTCCTCTATGTTGATATCTGACTTCATGACAGACATCAAGAGACAGTGAGGGATCACAATCCATAGGTAGATTATTTCTAAAATTGTCTGCCAACATCCAATCCATGGTCGCTTCATCCATTACCATTTTTTCACCAGAAGAATACTTAAATGCAGTGTCGACTGGCATATTGTATAGTTGATTATAAATATAGGTAGCAGGTATATGCACATTTGCTTCATACTCCAAAGGTAGAGTAGGATGTTTAGCTCCGTGCCCATGTTCATGCAATGTGGTGCGGAAAGTCGATTTATGAAAATCGGGTTGAACAATGATTGTCGGGATTAAGCCCGCCGGTGAGGCGGCATAAGGAGCTGAGCGGTAGTCTATGATTTGTGGATAGCCAGTACCGTAACCTCCGGCGCGTGGGAGTCTAGAATCTATCATAAAGTACTCAGCCCTGCTGCGCGTTAGCGGTCGACCGCCGAGATAATGATAGGCGTCCATTATACTTTCTAAACTGTCAAGTAGGGCTACTGGGTCACTTAAGCCACTGACTTGTGCGACTGGTAAAGTCATCATATACTTTTCAGCTTCCATGTCTACCCAGTGGACATGTCCACTAGCAAGATCTGTCATCCAGTCGGTCAAAGATGATGCTCTTCCGGGCCGAGTGGAGAGATAAGGCGCTTTAACGGCACCATCGATTTCGATGTTAAACCATCCAAGATCCAGCCCATCACCGATCAATATATAGATACCGCCGCCAAAAGGATTGGCTACAGTAGTTGACTCATTGTCAAGGTCATATTCTTTAGATATTCTATTAAATCTATTTTTTCCTTCCTGGAATATGGAGTGGTCACTATCGTGTGCACCAACCAAAACTCTTAATCCCTTATTGACGAGATGAGGCGGAATCGTGATTGTAACTAATTCACCTGGCGCGACGTAATAACCCGTAGGGCGCTTAGCTGGATTAAAATCATAAGTCTGTCTGGCTCCTGGAATATGGCTATAAGAACCATTGACTTCTACAAGCGCATTAGTTACCCTTGGAGCTGATGGTGCCACTGTCCCTGGAAATACCTCCGCTGCTTCAAATGCTACACCTTCTACATTTTGCAAGTTGCCATCTACAAAGTCCAAGTCATGAATGTTCTGTTGGATAAATAACAGTACTTGTGCTTCTACAGGTAAGTCAGTATGAAGGACCAAATTTCGATTTTCAAATAAAGGTGGATGTAAAGATTCATAGGTTGAAATAAAAGAATATATCTCGAATTGAGCTTCGTGCTTATACAAACCATAAAATCTAATGATCTGGTTTAAATGGGACTCAAGTTCAGCCTGAGTCAATATGTTGGTTCCATTAATATGATTGATCATTGCCGACAAAGACAATGTCAATATTGAAGCATTAATTGGACTTCGTGGTGAAAAAAACTGAACATTATCAAGTACAGCTCTTGAAGTATAGAACTCTGGGCGGTTTATTAGATCATTTTTCAAGCCTTTACCCCATCCAATATATGGCTGATTCTGCTTGATTGAAGTTTTGAGGATCGACAGATCAAATATCTCCAATATGGATCCAAAAGCAACTTCATTATTAGCAACGACACTCCATTCAAGGTTTTCAAAGTCCAAAACTGCGTTTACATGGACTTCTTCATTTACATCAAATGTGGCAATACGAATGTTGTCAAACCCAGGGTGATCTGGTATCTGGCCGATTAGTCCATCAGAATAACTAAAATATAAATCAAAGCTGTTATTAGACGCTTTTTGAGCGTATAGAATGACTCCTGCTGATACGAGGCTATGGGAATTAGAAAGTGTAACTAGCTGTTTTCTACCTTTGTAGTTTGGTACATTGAGTTCGTTGAGATCCGTGATAGTGAAGTCCAAGCGAAGCTCTATGCTAGTCATAGTATCTAATTGATCAGCAAGAGATATAGGAAGTTCTATACCCTCATCATAGCCCAGAACAAGTTGATAGCCTGAAGCTCCCATACTAAAGGTTGGGTTATTAGCAGTTATTCCATTTTGAAGAAATTGTCCATTATAAGAACCAATATCATCAACCAGATTTTGATCCATTTTGTATTCTGCTAATTGAGCATGAACAAGACGTCCCAATATTAATAGTGTTATCAAAGAAATCGATCTATAGTAGCTCATACTAAATTGTGTTGATGTTGTTCGAGTAATGTTATTTGTATTGTCTAATCATACTTGCAATCGTTACAAATTTCAATAAACAAGATTGTTTACATTATAATATAGCAGATACCACCTTGTTATCTTTTTCAATTTTGAATATCAACAGAAGGGTTCCATATCACTTCTGCACCAGTGTCGATCTGTACTTTACAAGATGGATTTTTAACACCTGATAGATTGATGATGCCACCGTCCATATTTTCGAAATATGAATTATTTTGTAAGTGTATACCGGTAGAGTCTATGTTAACCATGGTTAAAGAAGCTCCACTTTGATTGATAAATGATCCATCAGGATCGTTTTCAAACCCGAAGGATTTCGAATCGCTTAGAAGAATATTTGCGCCTGTATGATTCGTAAAGTATCCACGATTAGTGATAAAGGCCTGAAAATTTTGAATACTTATTGCTACATTATCGATGTTAATATCTCCATAGTTATGGATGATACCATCAGCTTGGTTTAGCAAACCCCTTCCTTGTCCATTGCTTAGAGAGATTTCCCCGTAATTTTCAATTATTCCATAATTAAAGAATAAGCTTCTAGGGGTCTGATTTTCCACCCTTAAGCTGCGGCCAGACATTACAGTCAAAGAACCTCGGTTGGCTAAATTATTGATAATCTGAGGTCCAGTATGATCATAGTAAACGACTGATGAATCAGGTAGTTCTATTTGTTCTCCAGAAAGAGGTACACCGAAGGGACACCAGTTGTAAGGATTGCTCCATAGACTATCAGGCCCATTAACGTTCCATATTTTGTCTGAAAAAATGGTAGGAGTGATATCACAGCGCTTATCGATAGTCCATCTAGCAACTCGTGTACACAAATTGATTTGATCTTCTATGATCACATATAAATTAGATCGGCCAAAAGGGAAGTCGCTTACTGTTATGAATGAATTAGTAGATGCATCATAAGTACCTGCTGACATAGTTCGTTGAAAGTCAAAAAAGACTCCTGTTATATTATAAAGAGGAGTACTGCCTACTTGAAAAGCGTTTGTAATAGTATCAGATCCTTCAGTTAAGAAGGTTGTGAAGTCAGCTATCTGCCCGTTGTTTGTTATCGCAGTTGGAGGAACGGTGATTGTGGTATGTTCTATAAAGCCGTTATTGGTAAAGTCACCAAATATACTTGGCTCTCCGGTTATCAATCCTAATAAACCATCATTTAGAATCGTGCCACTATTGTTGATAGGCTTAAATAATTGATAGTTACCACAAGGTTGATTAATAAGGTTCGCGCCTGTCGTCAACTGAATGGAGTAGTCTGAATCTGCGATAACAGAGAATGTACCAGAGTTAGTAAGTGTTCCACCCGAAGAAATGATGACGTCGTCCCCTCCAGTAACCCTTGTGGTGCCTCTGTTGATCAATTGACCAGAGATCGAGATACCTTGATTGGCTACTTCGTTTATAACTAATCGAGCTGAAGTTTCTATTATAAGCAATGCTCCGAATGCTATGGTTACAGATTGAGCTTCAGCTAAGCTGTCGGACAAAACCCGAGGTGATTCAGCACTAATAAAACCATTAATAACTACGCTGTCCGATGCAGTCGGGATAGTCATAGGTGACCAGTTGCCGACATTGTGCCAATCCGCACTAGCGAATCCTGTCCAAGTGATGGTGTTGGTTTGGGCATAAGTCATAGTACTCGCTAAAACCAACAGTACTATTGATAGATACAGTCTAATATGGTTTGAGTTGCGTGTGATGCTAAGTGGAAAATCCTTCATGATATAGAATGTTCGAGTTAATTAATAATTATAAATTGTTATGAGCTTACCATTATGTAGGCTTCAGTTTCCTTTAGATATTGAGGCGCTTTTTGTTATTCTAATTCTGAATATCAACCATTGGGTTCCAGATGACTTCTGCGCCTTGCCATATAATCAACTTGTCAGATGGGTTGTTGATATTATAAATATCGATGATGCCTCCACTTTTGTTTTCAAATATAGAACCTAAGCGTAAATCCATACCTATATTTGTAATGTCATGCACCTTGATGTTGGCTCCAGA
>CALIHL010000022.1 GCA_938022935.1 uncultured Saprospiraceae bacterium | reverse complement strand
TGCCCTAATCTTGATACATCACATGTCATCTTTAATGCACTTCCTGATCCAGTCTTACCGATTGATGCGTCTATCTGTGATGGTGATAGCACAGTGGTATTTAGACTCAGCAGTATTCCTCCAGGAACAATGTTTAATCTGATTGAAGAACCTACTGGTTCTGCTATGATCACGTCAGGAGCTGATGAATTCTATGGACAAGTAGAAGGCTTATATGACCTCATACTAACTAACAGAGATGATTGTGAGCTCAGAGATTCGTTTAATCTATCGCTCAACCCTACTCCATTCTTCACACTTCCTGATTCAACTGGACTATGTGATGGAGCTTCACAATTGCTTTCTCCAACTTATGATGGCAACGCTCCTGCAAATGTTGAATATAGATGGTCAACAGCAGATGGAAATGAAGAAATAACAGTTAGACCAAATGATGAAGGTCAGATATGGTTGGATGCAACAATCGATAACCCACAAGGAGGTTGCTCTTGGTCTGACACCACTTTTGTGAAAGTCCAAGAAGTGCCTGAGATCACTTTAGACGAACGAGCAACGATCTGCTCTGACAGTAGCTTAGTCTTAGATGCAACTGCTCCAGGAGTGACATACTTGTGGAGTACAGGTGAAACGACTGCTTCCATTGAAGTGTCACAAGCAGATACTTACTCAGTGGTTATCGACATCAATGGTTGTACCGATGACAGTGAGATAGAAGTAACCACAATACAAGCACCTGAAGTGTCATTGGGGATGGACACAGTTGTATGTGATGGCGATGCCATCATGCTCACGACTGGCAATCCATTGTGGAATACTAATTGGTCTACGGGAGAAACAACATCCAGTATCACGGTAAGCGGTGGTGCTTTATACTCTGTAACGGTTGAAGATAATGGATGTACCGATAGTGATGATATCATGATAGATCTCGGAGAACTGCCGGTTCTCGACTTAGGTGACGACCTTGAGATCTGTGATCTCGTAGGAGCATCACTAACGGTATCTATACCTAACGCAGATATCCTATGGAGTACAGGAGAGACAACATCAACTATCAATATCACCGAAGCCGGAGAAGTATCTATCATGGCTACTACAACCGATGGATGTGTAGCTGAGGACGCTATTGATGTTGATCTTCGCGAGTGCAGTAGATTTGGGTTGTATGTACCTAATGTCTTCTCAAGAAGTGCACAGTCAAGTGATGATAATCAACGGTTTATCATTACTCCATCTACATCAGCACGAATAGACTTTTACGAGATAAATGTATACGATCGTTGGGGTAACCTTGTGTTTCAATCCAATGACATTAATACAACTTGGGATGGTACCATCAACGGTTTTGAAACCAATGGTTTTAATCCTGGTGTGTTTATGTACGCCATAAAAGTTACTTACTCTGATGACTTCGATACGGATAGAACAGACTACTTCAGAGGAGATATAACACTCCTTGATTAGAATGAAGCATCAGCTCGATTGAAATAATTAATTAGAGAAAAACAAGACTATTATGTTCAGATTGAGCATGTTTATTGGCCTCTTAATCTTGGTTGCTTGCGGAAGCGATGAGCCAACAGGTCCATCTGCCGCGATAGAGAGCTCTTCGTTTTTCCCATTAGATGATGGTCATACGATATCCTATCAAGTGGATGAACTCATATTTAGCAATGAGGGTAACTCAATCGATACTTTCTCTTATCAATTGCAAGAAGTTGTTGTCGATCAGTTTAAAGATGAGACGGGCTCAACTGTACATATTATAGATCGATTCATAAGAAACGGTACAAGTGGTGGATGGACTTACAATCAAAGTTGGCAATCCATGATTGCTAATAATCGAGCGATCAGAATAGAAGACAATCTTCGATTTATAAAGTTCAGACTCCCGATCACACCTAACGACACTTGGGATGGCAATGCTCTCTTTGACGACACTACTCCATTGAAGTTAGGTGGCGAGACAATAGACTATTATAAAAACTGGCAATCAGTACTTTCCAAAAATAATCTCAGCGTTACCATCAACGACGTGACCTATGACAATGTCTATGAAGTCACTTTAGCCGATTATGAGAATAATATCGAGATTAGAAAAGCAGTAGAGCTATATGCAGAAGGTATCGGTCTTATCTCTAGAAGCATTGAGGTTATGGATACTCAGTGCTTTGATGATTGCGCTAATCAATCTTGGGAAGAGAAAGCTGAGAAAGGTCATATCTATACACAGACCATAATCAACATATGACAAGCTTAGACGACGAACCTTTTGTAGAAGTAGGTTATATCAGAAAAGGGCATGGATATAAAGGTCATGCTCGAGTTGTGATCTTTGATGACTGGGTAGCAGACTTTAACAAGCAAGCGTTTATCTTTTTGCAAATAGATGGATACAAAGTCCCGTATTATATAGAAGAGAGACAAAGTGGCAAGGACTTAATTGTGAAGTTAGAACATATAGATAGTGTCGAAGCACTTAAAAAATATCACCGCTACCCTCTTTATCTTTTAGAAAAGGACATTCAGTATGGTGCGCAACAATTAGAAAGCAAAACGCAGCTATCCTCTCTGATCTCCAAGCATATACATGATGCAACGCTCGGTGATCTTGGCCCTATCATCCGTATAGACGAATATCCTCAACAAGAGATGGCCATCCTAAAAAGAAAGGATGGTGCTGAGATTTTAATCCCTTTGCATCCTGAATTGATATCAGGGATTGATGAAGAGAAAGGGATTGTTAGAATGGATTTGCCAGAGGGGTTGATCTAAGTGATTACCTGATCAATATAACCTATATTCCTACCAGAAGGTTAGCTCACCTAACCACATCATAAATCTCTTTTGTTTTACTTTATTTTCTAGTTCGTACTTTTTAAAAAAGTACTGCAAAATCGGATGATCTAATATCTCAGTTAAAATGAAACAGATTGGTGATTCAGACATTCTGCAAAAACTCAATTAGTTTCTTGAAAGAAGTGAGTATGCATATCATTTTAATTTTAAAGTCTGTGCAGCTTGGCCGCCGCCTCATATCATCCAGGGCCACCCTTAAAAACCTACTGTTTAGCAATTCCCTTCCAATTAGAAGCCTCCTCGTGTGTTCCACAAAAGAAAACAGATTTATCCATACGAGGAGGATTATCAGGATCTAAACCATAGACCATACAAGTTAGATACCACGCAGAAGCCAGTCGTTCATCTATAGATTTATTTTTCCAATACTTAGCGTTGTGCTTTGCTTGGTCTTTGACTTTACCATACCAATGAGCTGTCCGATCTAATTTGTACTTAGACATATCATTAAGATAAGATATTTATATAGCCAGAATGTTAGAAAAATGAACTCCTGGAGCTTATCTCTTCGTCGGATCAATCAAGATTGTCTCAACACTATATCGATATGCGATATCCATGATGGCTACGACATATTGATTAGGAACATTAGGGTCTGGCGTCACGGTCATACTTACCGGACGTCCTTTAGCGCCAAGTTTCTTGACTGCTTTTTCGATACGATTGATGCTCACCTTTTGGCCAGAAAGCCAGTAAGATCCATCTCTTTTGATGATCAGATTAGCAGGTGGAGCTTTGAGTTCTGTGTTGGACTTGCGCTTACCTGGAAGCTTAAGGTTGAGTGCGTTAGGCACAACCATAGATGAAGTCAACATGAAGAAGATCAACAACAAAAAGATGATGTCCGTCAATGAGGACATGCTAAACTCTGCGCTGGCTTTGTTTTTCTTTCTAAGTCCCATGTTATCCTTTTTGTTGTGTAGCTATGATGGCACGCATCTTAAGTGCACTTGCTATCTCCATTACTTCATTAACTTTTTTCCAAGGGACGCCTACTTCCGAGACTATGGCTACTGTCGCGTACTCTTTGTTAGTTGCTTGGGCATCAGCGGCTTTGATCAAGCCTTTGATATCTCTCATACGAGCGACCTTGCCGTTAAACTTAACTACACCATCCTTAGTCATCATGACTGTATAATCTGTCGGTGCGACCGTTTTAGAGCTTGACTCTGGCAGTTCGACATTGATCTGAATCATAGAGGACGTAAGCATAAAGAAGATCAATAACAGAAAGATGATATCTGTTAGAGATGACATACTAAATGCCGCACTAACCTTATTTCGCTTTTTTACGCCCATAGCTGATTATAATTTTGGAATGTGGGTTATGCAGGTTCTTGTAGCAAATCCATAAACTCAAGACTGGTACGCTCCATATTGAAGATTACCTTTTCAACATTTGCGACAAGCAAGTTATACCCTACAAAAGCAAAAATACCAACGAACAGTCCGAAGGCCGTTGTCAATAATGCTTGATAGATACCGGCTGCCAAAACATCAGGTGTTACATTCTGCTCAGTTGCCATCGTACGGAAGGCAAGGATCATCCCTGTCACTGTACCAAAGAAACCAATCATAGGCGCTGCACCAGCTATACTGGCAAGTGTAGAAAGGTTCTTCTCTAACTTGAATACCTCAAGGTTACCGACATTCTCAATGGCTGCATCAATGTCTTTAAGGGGCTTGCCGATACGCATGAGCCCTTTCTCGATCATCCGTGCAACAGGAGTATTTTTAGTAGTACATAGCGACTTAGCGCCTTGTATGTTGCCAGCTGCTACAGAGGCTCTGATATTGTCAACGAACGACTGATCGATCTTTCCTGCTTTCTTAATCGTGACCCATCTCTCAAAGAAGATAGCGACGGCTATGATAGAAAGAACAATCAAAATACCGACAATGGCCAAAGAAAGAACACCGCCTTGCATGATGAGCTCTAAAAGCCCTTGCTTGGCTGCTTCTCCCTCTTCCCCAGCTGCTTGCCACATGATAAATCCAATAGATTGCATATTTTTCGAAAGTTTTGTCTTTAACGATATACTCAATGGTACTTAGTGCACCGAAGAGCAAATTTATGAAAATACTTTCATATTACGAAAATATGTAATTTATTATTGCTTGATTATAAGTGATTAATGAATATGGAAGAATATCCGATACAGTGGTATGCTGATCGATGCGAACTCGACAGTCAACGCGAGTTGCTTTGGGCAGCGCATGAAACCATCATCAACACGCTACCTAACTATACTCTTGATTTAAAGTGGAAGGTACCATGTTATAGCTATATCAAGATGTTATGCTACCTAAACTACAAAGGAAACCGCGTATATGTCAGTTTCTTTCAGGGGAGTCTTCTGAGTGATCGGCCTAACTTAGATAAGAAAGGGACATCGATGGTCGCCAAATATCATATCAAATCACCAAAAGATCTATTAGAAAATGACTTTATAGACATCCTTTTTGAAGCTGTTGCGTTACAAGAGGGTCTATAGTAGATTATATAAGTATGTCAAAGCGAACAGTAAACCCGATAGATCCAGACAAGATAGCGAAAGACCCTCACCTCTTGCCATATGCTCATACGTTGGCTGGTGCAATCATAAGACCTATAGATAAAGGGCGAACGAAAGGCGTCGCTATGACAGCGATGTACGAGCAAACCAACAATCAGTTGCACCAGATCAAAGATCAAGTTGAGAAACTGATGGCTCAAGCCCAAAGCATCCATGATCGTATAGATCTATCCGAGAAGGTATATCTGGCAGACTGTTCTTTCAAACCAGTGATGGGACAGGTTTATCAACTATACGAGAAGAAGGATGGCAGTTGGATATTGTCTATGGTTACTCCAGAAGAATGGGGACCAAAGCCTCCGTACTTTTATCTAGCAACAGCGCGGTTGATGCATGATCATACGTGGGATATCCTTGAGGTTAATGACGAGAAACCCATTGTGGATTTGTAGATAGACAGATGTAAATGGGAGAATGTTATGGCAGACATTGCAATCTCGCTATTAAAGAATATCTGTTCTTTTTGGGAGTTCTTGCTTGCGCCCTTTCAGGGCTTTCATCATTTTATAATTCATTGTAATGGCGATGCCATTCCTATTCGCTATTGCCCTTTCAGGGCTTTACTCATTTCATTATGCCCTTACTGATCAGGGTAATTTTGTTTTTCGATATTATTAAATAACTTATTGGTTTGCACGGCTGTTTGTGCTCAATGATATTTGGCTTGCGCTCCTTTCAGATATAAAAGCGACCAGTACCTATTTCTCATTATCCTCTTTCAGATTGCATAGGGTCGAGAAACCATCGCTAATTAGAATAGTGAAGACAAAAAATGTATAGCTCTATCAAGAAATGTATTGTCCTGAAAGTGCAAAAGCAATCAGGATAGGATATCATCCTATCTTAAGTTGATTGGGATTCATTTAGCCCTGAAGGGGCTTAAACCCACCTTACAATGAAGGCCTAAAAGACAAAGAGACCAGTCGCAAGCGACCAGTCTCTTTGTATAATAATAGGGTAATAAATTTTATCTTTCTCGAAAGAGCATGTCCATCTTTATGGCCATCTGCTGCTATAAGTTGATTTGAATCAAAGCTTATCATCGAGCGAACATATATAAGACAACCGAATTAGGACTACCCCCTCATACATATGAGTGGTATTTAATATATATGTAAAGTTATATTAGTAGATGTTAGATGTGAGTTACTGACATAGGGTTAAAATTAAGCTATATCTATGCGCTTG